>NZ_BSND01000004.1:0-300000 GCF_030159795.1 Methylophaga thalassica
GCTCGTAGAGGTGGTGAGACGCTTTGTATTCGGTAGTGAGCCTGAATCGCTGGTGATGATGGCTATCGCATTCGTCGCATTGATTGCCAATACCAGTTGTCTGCTACTCATATCCAAACATCGGGAAGGCGGGGCGCACATGAAGGCAAGCTGGATATTCTCGGCCAACGACGTGGTGATCAACCTGGGGGTCATCACCGCCGGCGTCCTGGTCGCGTGGACCGGTTCCAATTATCCGGATCTGATTATCGGCACCATCGCGGGGGGCATTGTACTTAACGGTGCCAGACGCATTTTGGCGTTGAAGGGTTAAATAATGCTCATTATTGGCAAAAAGCTCTCGCCGTATGCCCTATTGTCCATATCGGGCCTGCTGGCAGCGTCTGATCAGGCTGTAAAGTGGCTGGTGCAGCAATCAATGGCCTATGGCGAGTATGTTTCGGTGACCCCGTTCTTTAACTGGGTGCACCTATGGAACACCGGTGCCGCATTCAGTCTTTTTGCGAATGGTGGAGGCTGGCAGCGCTACTTTTTTATCGGGATCGCGGTAGTGGTCTCGATTTTTCTGATCAAGCTGATCCTTGAAAATCGTCATAAAGGAGAAGCCATCGCTTGACCGTGGATCAGGGGCAGGTAGATTTAGCTTATTTACTTCATATGGATTTTTAAAAAGATAATCGTTTTAATGGAATAACTTGATTATCAGATCGGGTTAGAATTTCCGCTTTGAGATGAAGCTAAAAGCAGATTCCCCATTTTTTTGGCTCTGGAACTATTTTTGTTATTGAGAGAGACTCAAATGTGTAAACCTAAGAATCGGTTTTTAGTGGAATAATCCGAATTGAAATTATTATTTGAATTTACTACTGTCATTGTGTCAGGAATCAAACCAGCCTTCTGGGAGGCCAACTTTTTTCTCCATACGCCTTACTGCAAGATTACCAAAGCTTTTTCTTTCCCTCAGCATCATTGACAGGGTACCCTCTGAACCACCAAATTTTCTGGTGAAATCAGCGATTCCTCCATGTTTATCAATAAACGAAATTAAATTTTTAACCCTTAAGGAGGAAACATTTTCTTTGTTGTAAGATGGTTTTCTTCCTGTTTTAGTGTCATAAGAAGCCATTGACTTAATCCTTCCCTTTACCAGTGATTGAAATTTTGGCGAACGAAAATACAAATTTAACCAATCTTAAGCTTTATATGGATACTTCATCCCCTCTGTTAGCTACATTTATACTCGATTTTGAGGATGGCCCCGTTCATATTAAAGTGAAAGATATTTTGGAATTACATCCAATGACTTATCTTTATTCGTCTTATTGGAATAAATTGTTAACATGCACAACTCCTTCACTTAAAAAAATTTATTATGATGCGTTAATTCAGGAGTTCTTCCTTGGTAAGATTAATCTCAAATTAACTGTTGTTTCTCCATAAACATAGCAATACCTGATTTAACACACTCCCGAGAAGTAAATTATGACTTGCATGAAAGCTCCATCGCTTAGCTCAACAGACACAGTCATAAATTTAATAAGAATTTAATGTGTGAGGACAAGTACTTCTGTGTTGGGGAATACACAAATACCGTCTGTATATCCTAATAAACAAAAACCACATATAAAAACGACTATTAACGTAAATATTTTATCTGGCGGAGTCTGCCTCCTAGATAGTTCTGACTCTGAGTACGTTTCATCCGCAGCAGTTGCACAGATTAGTGGCGCTAAAGATGTGCGCATGGAACAAGTGACCAGTTTGCCGATGTTATCAATTAATCCGCAGCGAGAACATCTGACCCTGCTGGGACTGGACATTGCAACCTTACAAAATGCCTAGCAAATGGTCATTGGCGGTCAGGATCTGGGGCTGATTTATGAGGGCGATAAACTCTTCCGGCTGGTGATGCGGCTCGATAAACAATTACGCCGAGATGTTGATTCACATTCTTCTAACTTTGCTGCAAAAGTAGAGGTGCAAATCCACCACCCGGTGTACGTAAGTTGGTAGCTTGACCTCGATAAAGTCTTGCTGCAGCAAGTAATAATTCCCCTCGGTAAGTATACAATCGCACATCAACCTTGAGCATTTCACGTTCGTTATCAACCATCACAACACGTTCTGAGGGTGGCACATAGGCCTGTGCAACATAATCACTTTCAAGAATACGTGCAAATGTGCTTTTGGTCAGCTTGCTGCCGCGATAGACACCCTTGCTGCCATGACCTGCCACCGGTTTAAAAAACCACTGCCGCCGTTGTTGCCAGAGTGATTGCTCATCATGGGCGGTAACCTGAATGGTGTGGGGAATACCCTTTTTTAAAAGTTCAGCATTTTCAGTACTTAACCCCCAATCTAGTAGAGTCTGCTGATCTGACATTAAGGCCAAGTTTCGCTTATCAGCAAATAGGGCGTGTGTATAAGGATTCGGGGTGATAACTGCTCCACATTCTAACCAAGCAAAACGCAAAGCAGCATGTTCAGGTGCATCTAGTCCAAAGTCGACCAGACGGTTGTAAACCAAATCGATTTTCTGATTATCACCATACAAGACTCCTGATTCGTATTTGAGATCCGTTGGTGAAAGTATGACGGCATCAATGCCATGTTGGATGAATAGCTGTTGCGCGAGTTTGAACTCCGGATAGAGATGTTGTTCTTCCGGTGCATCGTCGATGATTGCAATTCGCTCAGGTTGTCCGCTACCTCTCTGGGCCCGCCATTCACTTATAAATTGCGCAATGACTGCTTCATCGAAATCTTTTGCCCAAGACGCCTGTGTATTGCCGCTACAACATTTTAGTTGGGCGCGAGTCAGGATGGCATTAAGAAAAGCGCCACCGGCATTGGTATTGATTTCGATAAGACGAGGACCATCCTCACTGAGGTGGAAATCATAGCCCATAAAAGCGCCTACTGGACCGGGATTATGCCGTGCACTCTCAGGTGCCCAAGACATGATCTGTTGCTGATATTCTGCAAGTGAAGCAGCGGATTCGATTGCCTTAACAATCGCCTGCATTTGTTCAAGATCAGAACTTGGAACAAAAATCGCGGCATTTGAGAAGAATTGGCGCATGCCCGAAGTAGACAGGATGCCTTCAGCGTTATCACCCAATTGGTTGTTGAGATCGCGAATAATCGCTGACCAATCTAGAGTAACGCAGGTACAGTGATGGTTTAGCCGTTGTGATCTTGTCTGCTCTTGAGAACTATCGATTTTTTTCATTGATTCTCCTCTGTCGGAAAACGTTATATTAATGTCCAACGGTTAACTTTAAATCATAGGTGTTTAGTTTGATTAGTGACCGTTATTGCAATCTTTACCAGCCTGCTTAAAGCCCCTTTGTTGGACGTCCTCTATAGTTAAACAGGATGAACATTCTGCCTGAGGCTTCCATAATCCTTGTAATAAGCAAAGGAAATCGTGAACACAAAAGAATAATTAACAAAGGCAGGTAGGGCAGAATATAGTTCGTATGCTCTACAAACGGTAAAAAAATGCCACTCCAATAAGTAAAAGTGTTGAAGCTGCGTGAAGCTTTATCTAGTATCTGAAATTGTTAATCACATTATATTTAATGTCGCTGATAGGAATAACCACCGACATATCCCAACCATCATTGAATAGCTTTAATCGTCGTGGGTAAATAGATGATGAATGCAGTCTTATCACTTTTAGATGTGACTTCTACCCGCCCACCATGGGCATCAATAATCGAACGAGCAATGGCGAGACCAAGACCGGCACCTTCACCTTGTCTTGACCTAGAAGGATTTGCTCGATAAAAACGGTCAAAGAGATATGGCAAATGTTCAACTGGAATTTCAGGCCCAGGATTCTCAACTGTCAGGGAAACCTCGTTGTCTGAGAAATTTTTCAGTCGAACTAGTACTGATCCCCCAGATTTCGTATAACGAATGGCGTTGGAAAGTAGATTAGAAATTGCTCTGCGTAACATGGCTTTATCGCCTTGAATTTGCTGCACCTGGCCTTCCAAGCTTAGTACTATATTTTTGTCCTCTGCTAAAGCTTCAAAAAAGCCAAATAATTTACTGACTTCATCGGATAAATCCAGCGGTGTTTGTTCAAGTTTGATTAAACCATGGTCCCTTTTTGCTAACCACAACATGTCATTAATCATCTTTGCTAAACGTTCTTGTTCTTCTAAGTTTGAGTAAAGTAATTCACGGTATTCTTCGAGCGTTCTGGATTTGCCTAAGCCAACTTGCGTCTGGGTGATGAGGTTTGTGAGTGGTGTCCGTAGCTCATGCGCAATATCAGCTGAAAAATGTGAAAGCTGATTAAAGCTTTCTTCAAGTCGACTTATCATGTGGTTGAATGAAGACACCAAGTCTTTTAATTCCGAAGGGACAACGGAGGGGGCAATTCGCATATCTAGACGATCTGCTTGTATATCACCCATTTTGTTCGAAAGCCTTCTTATTGGCTCATGTGCTTTATGGACGCCATACCAAGCAGCCAATAGGGTCATAAGCCAAGCAAGGATCATCATTGACCATAAGTCTAGACGAAATTCATGCAAAAATTGAAGGTGAAAATCAATATCAATGGCGGTAAGAACCAAGTAGTTTTGACCCGCTATCGAATTGTGCGTGAGAACACCCCGAAAGTTCTTGTTGTCCTCATGCCAGACTCGAAGGTCACTGGCATTGATTTCTGAAACCTGATGAAGGCTATTTTTTAGTACTGATAGGTTTGCGCCAGCACTTTCAAAAACCATACTACCTTGCTGATCGTGTACTTGATAATAGACGCCATGATGTCCAGAAACAGCACTGGATAGGGCTTTACGTAGCTGTGATGGATTGTTGTAATGCGCTCGCAACACGTTCACCACTGCCTTGTTCACTTCAGCAAGCTCACCTGCATCTTGTTCCACAAAGTGATGTTCCACAGCGTCAAGCACAAGGTTGCCGATTATAAATAGGCTCAAACCTATTGATGCGCCAACGAAAAGCATTACCCTTGCAGCAAGCGAAAGAGATTTATGATTAAAAGGGTTCATCAATGGGCTCAACGTCAAGTTTGTAACCCATGCCACGAATCGTGTGGATAAGTTTTGGTTCAAAATCGTCATCAATTTTGGCACGTAGACGACGTATAGCCACATCTATAACGTTGGTATCAGAATCAAAATTCATGTCCCATACTTGAGAGGCGATAAAAGAGCGCGGGAGTACTTCTCCTTGGCGGCGAATCAGCAACTCCAATAGGCAGAACTCTTTGTGACTCAGGGTGATTTTTTTACCTGATCGCGCAACACGATGTTTTGGCAAATCCAGCGTGAGATCTGCAACTTTGAGTAGCTCAGAAAAGGTTGGAACAGCGCCACGACGCAATAATGTTCGGATCCGGGCTAGCAGTTCGGCAAAAGCAAAAGGTTTAACCAAATAATCATCGGCGCCTAATTCCAGTCCTTTTACACGATCATCCACAGAATCACGTGCCGTTAGGAACAACACTGGTGTGTGGCGCTCGGCCTCACGTAACGACTGCAAAATGCGCCAACCGTCAACATCCGGCAACATAACATCCAGAACGATTAAATCAAATGCTTCTGTCATTGCCAAATGATGACCATCTAGGCCATTTCGAACAAGATTGACCTGAAATCCTGCTTCAGTTAACCCCTTCTGTAAGTAGTTGCCTGTTTTGATCTCATCCTCAACCAGCAGTAATCGCATGCAGGTTCTCCGTTAATTAATTCATTTCTAAGGTTAAAAGACCAACAAGCACCATAGAATTACATAAGGATTACATTTTTGTAATGTTCGGGTCATCCAGATGACAGAGTCAGCGGATTAACATTTATAGAAAGTTTTAATTGGAGCACCCACATTGAAGTTACCAATTCAACCTGTCCTTAATTTTAATCCCAATCGTCGTCGATTTGTGCAGGGTATCGCAGCTGGCGGTGTGCTGGCTTCCTTTCCAATGCTGCTAAACGCCGAAAGTTATCCCAACAAACAAGCGACCCGAGGCACGGCTCCCGTTTTGACAGGGCAGGTTATTGATTTAACTGTTGCTGAATCACTTGTTAATTTCACAGGTGTGACACGAGTAGCGACAACCATAAATGGCTCCATTCCTGCGCCAACACTTCGTTTACGAGAGGGAGATGAAGTTACTATTCGGGTAACCAACAGGCTGAAAGTGCCAACATCCATTCACTGGCATGGCATTATCTTGCCATACCAGATGGATGGAGTACCCGGCATCAGCTTTGGTGGCATAGAACCCGGCGAGACTTTCGTCTACCAATTCAAACTTAAGCAAAGCGGCACGTACTGGTATCACTCTCACAGTGGTTTTCAGGAAATGACCGGTATGTACGGTGCACTGATTATTGAGCCCCGTGAAATGCAATCTGATTCGGCAAAGGACCATATATCAGCAGATCGTGACTACGTAATGTTGCTTTCTGATTGGACTGATGAAGATCCTATGTCCGTGTTCTCTAAGCTGAAAGTTCAGGGGGATGTATACAACTATAATCAGCCGACCGTATCATCATTTTTCAATGATGTCTCAAAACTGGGATTCAAAGGCGCATTTGAAAAACGACAAATGTGGAACCAGATGCGGATGAACCCGACTGATCTGGCCGATTTATCCTCGGCAACATTAACTTATCTTATGAATGGGACAACACCTGTTGGTAACTGGACAGGGCTTTTTCAGCCGGGGGAGACGATAAGGTTAAGGTTCATTAACGGCGCTGGTAATACATTCTATGATATTCGTATTCCCGAACTGAAAATGACAGTAATTCAGGTTGATGGTCAGAATGTACAACCCGTAAGCGTGGATGAGTTTCGCTTTGGTCCCGGTGAAACCTATGATGTCATTGTTGAACCACAACATGATGTACATACCGTTTTTGCTCAGAGTATGGAACGCACTGGTTATGCGCTGGGAACGCTCGCTATTAAGGAAGGCCTTACCGGCGACATACCTGAACTTGATCCGGTTCAATGGCTCACTATGACCGATATGATGGGCGAAATGGAGCATGGTTCGGCAAACGGCAATATGAACCATTCAGAAATGAATCATGGTGAAATGGCGATGGATCACAGCCAACATGGCAAGCAAAATGATTCACTTGCCATACCATCTCAGCAGATTAGACATGCCAGTACAGAGTACGGACCTTCAGTCGACGCTCGTGTCGATATGCCTCGCACAAACTTAGATGATCCTGGTATTGGCTTAAGAGATAATGGACGAAGAGTGCTGACCTTATCAGATCTTCGATCTGTAGATGGGGTATTAAACGATAAACGACCACCAGATCAGGAAATCGAACTACATCTTACCGGAAATATGGAACGGTACAGTTGGTCTTTCGATGGACTTGAATTTGGTAAAAGTACACCAGTGAATCTGCCGCACAATCAACGTATACGTGTCATTTTGCAAAACGACACTATGATGACCCATCCTATGCATTTACATGGCATGTGGAGTGATTTAGAAGATGATCAGGGCAATGTGCTAGTTCGTCGCCACACGATACCTGTACAACCTGCCCAACGAATCAGTTTTTTGACAACACCTCATGACCTGGGTCGATGGGCATGGCATTGTCACTTACTTTTCCATATGGATGCAGGCATGTTTCGTGAAGTGGTGGTGTCATGAAAAATTATTCTATCGCTCCTGCAATTGGGCAGATCATTATTGCTTGTTCAATGTCTCTAATCATTTCCCCCCTGTGGGCGCAGACTGATGATGTCATCAAAAAGCATGAGGTTATGACAGAACAGAGAACATTAACGCAGAAAGATGACATGGAAGGCATGGATCACTCTCAAATGCAGAAAGATGATATGGAAGGCATGGATCATTCAGAGATGAATATGGGGAGTAATCAACCACCATCAGACGCAAGGGATCCACATGCCTATTCAGATGGTTTTACACTGACTAAGGGTCCTTATGCATTCTCAGAGAAACGCGTTCTGAAATTAATGGATGAACATTATTTCGGATCTTTTTTAGCTGATCGACTGGAATATGATGCAGATAATGATGCTGTCATATTTGACCTTCAGGGCTGGTATGGCAGCACCTACAATCGATTTACGGCCAAGCTTGAAGGTGACGTGGTCGATGGCAAGTTAGATGAAAGCCAATCGGATTTATTGTGGACGCATGCTATCAGTGCTTTTTTTGATACTCAGTTGGGCGTGAGATTTGATCAGTACGATGAAGGCGACAATCGTCAATGGCTGGCTTTTGGTGTTCAAGGACTCGCCCCCTACTGGTTTGAATTAGATATGACTGCCTATCTTGGAGAGAGTGGTCGATCTGCAATATCAGTAGAAGCTGAATATGAACTGCTGCTTACGCAACGCCTGATTTTACAGCCCCGTGCAGAGCTGACTGCCTATGGTAAAAAAGATGAAGTTAATGGTATCGGCAGTGGCCTGTCTGATGTTGCGATCGGTATGAGACTTCGTTACGAATTCTCACGTCAATTCGCACCCTACATCGGTATTGAGTGGACCGAGAAGTTTGGAGAAACTGCAGATTTGGCCCAACTAAATGGTAATGATGACAGCGACACTATCTATGTTGCTGGTATTAGGTTCTGGTTTTAATCTCTCTATATAGTTTTACCTCGACTAAGGAGTCGCCGTATGAAACGTCATTTATTGTTATATTTAATTGCTTTACCAGCTCTGGTGCTGACTTTGACTGCGCAGGCACATGATCCAAAAGAGCATATGAATGAGAAGCAGACACCGGACTGTGCTGCGATGAAAGAGATGGATCATTCAAAAATGAATATGAATGATCCCGTTATGCAGGCCATGATGCAAAAATGTATGGGTAAAGATACGAAAATGTCATCAGACGGACATGATGAGGCAGAGGTAAAAGAGCCAGCTAAACACAAACACAAGTAGTAATGGATGACTAAAATTAAGGAATAAACATGGTGTCTTTTGGTTTTGTGCGATGTATCAAGTGTCTTTCTGTTGCAGCTGGGTTGATGGTGCTGACAGGGATAGCGTTTATCTACTCAGGTCTCTACCCGATGGGTGCAGATAATCAGCATACCAAGCTTACTTTTTGGGTGCTGGAAACTTTACGCGAGCGTTCAATTAGTCGGGCGGCTCAAGACATTGAAGTACCCTTAGATCTGGATACGCCAGCACGTTTACTGCGAGGCGGTTCAGATTATGCCGCAATGTGTGCGAGTTGCCATCTTGCGCCAGACAAAAACGAGACAGATTTTACCAAAGGCCTTTATCCGAAGCCTCCTAACTTAACAATGAAACATTCAGGGCATGGTGAATCAAAAGGCCAAGACAGGCAATATTTTTGGATCATTAAACACGGTATTAAAGGGTCGGGTATGCCTGCCTGGGGCCCAGGGCATACTGATGAACAAATATGGAATCTGGTTGCTTTCCTAAAACGATTACCTGAACTGACACCTGCACAATATCAAATATTGACAGCAAACCTTACTGAGTAATTACGCATATCGTCAATTAGTAATGCTCTCCTTAAAATTCGCGGATCGATAGCTTTAAATATGAATCATTTTTTTTGTTCGATAACCTGCAGGATATTTAGGCTCATAATGAGAATGAGTCTTTTGTTAAGCTAAGATGTAAGGTTGGCCTGAATCAAAGTAATAAATTATTAATGCTGCCTAAAATAATAGCTCCAAATTGAGTTTTAAGTTTATTCGCAGACCTTTAGTTGGCAATAAAAACGGAGGATTCATGGATAATCAGGAAGACAGAACACCCCAGTATAAGGAAGGTAGTTTAACTTTGGCTGGAACGGTTATGCTGGGAACAGGTGTTATGATTGGTGCTGGTATATTTGCATTGACTGGGCAAATGGCTGAGATGACCGGTACGTTGTTCCCGCTGGCATTTCTTGCTGCTGCAGTCATTGTCAGCTTTAGCGCTTATTCCTACATCAAGATCTCCAACGCTTATCCCTCTGCAGGTGGCATTGGTATGTATCTGTACAAAGCTTATGGCGACAGGTTGCCAACAGCTTTCAATGCTTTACTGATGTACTTCTCAATGGTGATCGCACAGAGCTTTTTAGCACGTACTTTTGGTTCCTATACCATGCAACTTTTTGGTGGTGATGATAGCGGTATCATGGTGCCTATTCTCGGCGTTTCACTGATATTAGCTGCCTTTGTCATTAATCTTTCAGGCAATCGCCTGATTCAAAGTGCGGCCTCTTTCATTGGTGTTTTAAAAATTGTCGGCATCCTTATTTTCGGGCTGGTGGGTGTGTGGATCGCAGACAGTATCTCAGTTGACTTTTCAAGTCCGGGAGAAGCGGGAACCATGGGTAACTTTCTTGGTGCAACGGCACTGGGAATACTGGCCTTTAAGGGGTTCACCACCATTACCAACAGCGGTTCTGAGGTAAAAGATCCTAAACGTAACGTAGGTCGCGCAATTGTTATTTCTATCGCGGCCTGTGTGGTCATTTATGGCTTGGTCGGTTTTGCTGTGGCGAGTAATTTATCGTTGGCAGAAATCATCAAAACACAAGACTATTCCCTTGCTGCGGCTGCGCGCCCGGCATTGGGTGAATATGGTGTGTGGTTTACGGTTGCTATTGCCATGATGGCGACTGCTGGCGGTATTCTGGCCAGCATTTTTGCCGTTTCAAGAATGCTGGCAATGTTGACGGAAATGAAACTAGTTCCGCATCGACATTTCGGTATGCCGGGTAGTATTCAAAAGCATACGTTGGTCTACACTGTCGCTTTGGGACTTATCCTGACGGCATTTTTTGATCTGTCACGAATTGCTGCACTGGGTATTGTGTTTTACCTCATTATGGACATTGCCATTCATTGGGGCGTGCTACGTTATTTGCGTGATGATATAAAATCCAATAGATGGGTGCCAACGACAGCGATTATTTTAGATTTGCTCGCGTTAGGGGGCTTTGTCTGGGTAAAACTGAATACAGATCCGTTTGTGATTGGGGTGGCAGTTGCTACGATGATTGTTATCGCAGTTGTTGAGCAGGTTTTTCTTAAACATACAGTTAAGTCTGGATCATTTAGCCAGAATAAATCGCATGAGCACAGTGACTGAAATCTGAAATTCTCGAAAAGGATACAATGACTATGTCTGAATACCAGCATGCTCATCATCAAGACCATCCGGTACATGACGTTCATACTGTAAAAGATCCGGTTTGTGGCATGACCGTGGTGCCTGACAAGGTAAAGCACCAAAGCCAGTATGACTCTCAAAGCTGGTTTTTCTGCTCGTCACACTGCAAGTCCAAGTTTGACCAAAATCCGCAGCAATATCTCAATGACCAGCAACAGCCAGAACAGCCGGCAACACCGGGCACGATGTACACCTGTCCCATGCATCCAGAAATCCGGCAGCAGGGGCCGGGAGATTGCCCTATTTGTGGTATGGCCCTTGAACCTGAGCAAGTCAATTTGAATGATGGACCATCTGAAGAGCTCACGGATATGACTCGCCGGTTCTGGATCGGCCTAGTTCTGGCGTTACCAGTGCTGGTGCTTGAAATGGGCGGACATCTGACCGGACTAGATCATATTGTAGCGCCGCAGTTATCTAACTGGATTCAGCTGATACTGGCAACGCCTGTAGTTCTCTGGTGTGGCTGGCCATTTTTTGTCAGAGGCTGGAAATCCGTCATTAGTCGCAATCTGAATATGTTTACTTTGATTGCCATTGGAACGGGCGTAGCGCTGATCTACAGTCTGGTGGCAACCCTGATGCCGCAGATTTTTCCAGATGCCTTTCGTCAGGCGGATGGTTCTGTTGCTGTATATTTCGAGGCAGCTGCAGTCATCGTTGTTTTGGTACTGTTGGGACAGGTACTGGAATTGAGAGCGCGAGAGAAGACTTCAGGTGCTATTAAGGCTTTACTTGATCTCGCGCCAGCGACCGCTAGAAAGCTGAACGATGACGGGACTGATTCTGATGTGTCGTTGGATAAGGTTAAAGTAGGTGACCGGCTTCGGGTTCGCCCGGGAGACAAGGTGCCGCTGGATGGCGAGGTGCTTGAGGGCAAATCTAATGTAGATGAATCCATGGTGACCGGTGAGCCGTTGGCGGTCACGAAGACAACTGGCGATCAAGTGATCGGTGGCAGTATTAATCAGCAAGGCAGCTTTGTAATGCGAGCCGACAAGGTCGGCCGAGATACGATGCTCTCCCAAATAGTACAGATGGTGGCTAACGCCCAGCGCAGCCGTGCACCAATCCAGGGATTAGCAGACAAGGTGGCGGGATGGTTTGTACCGGTCGTCATCGTCATAGCAGTTATCGCTTTTATCGCTTGGTCATTTTTGGGTCCAGTACCACCTATGGCTTTTGGGCTGATTGCAGCTGTTAGCGTGTTAATTATTGCCTGTCCCTGTGCGTTAGGTCTGGCAACCCCTATGTCCATCATGGTTGGTGTCGGTCGGGGTGCTCAAAGCGGTGTTCTCATTCGGGATGCAGAAGCTTTGGAGCGCATGGAAAAAGTGGATACGGTGGTGGTAGATAAAACCGGCACACTGACTGAAGGAAAGCCTCAGGTCACCAAGCTTGTTACAGCGAATGGACTAAGCGAAGAAGACCTGATGCGTTTTGCGGGTGGTATTGAAAAAGGCAGTGAACATCCGTTAGCCCACGCTATTTTAGAAAAAGCCAAGGCAATGGACCTCAAGTTGCCCGATGCTGAAGACTTCGATTCTCCTAACGGTAAAGGGGTCACAGGTTCGATTGATGGCAAGCGGGTGTTATTAGGTAATCGTCTGCTTATGGAAGTAGAAGCAGTTGATATTACAGACCTTGAAAATGAAGCTGAGGCGCTTCGCAGGGATGGGGCTACAGTGATTTTTGCTGCTGTGGATGGCACCGTTGCTGGCTTACTTGCTATTGCTGATCCGGTTAAAGAAACTTCCAAAGCGGCTATTTTGGCACTTCAAAAAGAGGGTATCCGCGTGGTCATGCTGACCGGTGATAATCGTACCTCGGCTGAAGCAGTTGCCCACAAGCTGAATATTGATGAAGTAGAAGCGGAAGTACTGCCGGAAGACAAGGGCAAGATTATTCAGCGCCTTAAAGATGAAGGCCGGATTGTGGTAATGGCAGGCGACGGAGTCAATGATGCACCTGCCCTGGCAACGGCAGATGTAGGTATTGCCATGGGAACCGGCACAGACGTAGCTATTGAAAGTGCCGGTATTACGTTGTTGCGAGGTGACCTGATGGGTATTGTCGAAGCACGCCGGTTGTCATTAGCGACCATGAGAAATATTAGACAAAACCTGTTTTTTGCTTTCATTTACAACATTGCCGGGGTGCCGATTGCCGCTGGTGTTCTGTATCCATTTTTCGGCATACTGCTTTCCCCAATCTTTGCAGCCGCAGCCATGTCACTTTCATCTGTGAGCGTAATCATGAATGCACTTAGGTTGCGGCTTGTTAAATTATAAGGAATAGTTCAGATTAGTTTTATGACCAGCGATTGCTCGAAACTTAAATTAAGTGCTTAAGGTCTAGTTTGAACATAAACATATAAAAGTATTATTGAAAAAAATGCGCATAGTAAGTCTATTACTGCTTTGTTTTTCGTTGGCTTTCGCCAATGTTAGCTATGCGCAGAACCATGAAAAAAATTGCCCTATTGAGCAAGACGGCAGCATGAGTAATATGGATCATGCCAATATGCCAGACTGTTGTAATGATGCCGAGACCGCCGCTAAAACAGGTAAATCCTGTAAAGCAGATCAAGATTGCAGCATCTCTAATGTGGTTATCCTTTTTTCTGTTCCATCATGGAACTTCGTTTTCACTGATAGGCGTTTGGCACGAGCGGGTATACCGTTTGTGCCTACCTTGGCGCCTACTGACCTTTGGCGTCCGCCAACCTTAAGCTGATCTCATTTTTCCGTAGCGTTTCAAGCTGCGACTTATCTCCATGCTTGAAACATTTGCGTTGCATTTGCTGCAACGCCTCTGAATTCATCGGATCCAGCTTATGTCAAACTGTATTTGAAGCTCTTTGGTTAATCCAAAAAGAAAAAATGTTATTTCTAATTTATGTATCAGAAAATCGTGTAACTAAATTCTCAAATTCACGTCGATTGAAAACACCGTGGTTCTCGTTAGTAAGGCGAAAAAAGCGCACTAGCCCATAGCAAGATCGTTATGTGGTCGAAACTAAGGAGAACAGATGCCGGTTTTTGGTTTCCTAATATTGAGTGACATTTTGTCAGCAATGAAGAGCTGATAGAAAGTCTGTTCAACATCTCTGATGTATAAGTATAGAATTAATGCATTTGCATACTAAGTTACAGCACCTAAGTTTACGGCTATTTACTTTGGATCAATATCCACTAGTAAAAAGCCCACATTACTCGGTAGGCTACTTTAGATATTATTTACTCATCTTCTTATAAATCTCCTCTCGATGAACAGCAACGTCCTTAGGCGCATCCACACCGATAGAAACATGTCCAGCAGAATTTACATTTAAGATTTTAATTACAATCTTGTCTGATATAACAATTTTTTGTCCTACATACCTTGTAAGAAACAGCATGTCTTCATCCTTTGAAAACTGAGTTAACTCCTAGAATTTACCTTATCCATTAGAGTGTTGTCTATATCTCGACTTCACGCTGCACAACAAGTTTATTATGAAGCCAATGGATTCATAACATACTGTTAATAAACGATATATTTTTTCTTAGTTATTGCGTCTTTGATTTTTCAGGCGTATAGTTTGCATCAATCGCCTCAAGTGAGGCATTTTGAAAATATGAGAATGTGGTTTAACTACAATTGGAAATTATGATGTTAATAACAACTTCGACAATCTTATGGCAATGACCGTCTAATCACATTCTAAATAGATTTGGTGATTAGGCGTTATCTAATCATCAAGTCGACAGACAAAAACCTCGGCTTGAAACACCGGGGTTTTTTTATACCTGAAATTCAGCTTAGTCCTTTTGGGGCCGGGTGATTGTTATGAAAAACATAAGGGAAAGCGTATGACAATAAACACGACTAAGAATTTAAATTCGTTATGGCGAAGTTAATTTGCCAAGCGCCACCAAACATATTTATGGGGGCGCTTTTGTCCCTATACCCTTCACAAAAGAGAGGTAATAAACGGGATCCCAGTTAATCAAGCCAGTCATGAAGACTTGAGGAAAAAAAGATGGCTCAACAACAAAAGGATGTCGGGAACTCTATGCAGGCGGCTAACAAGATAATTGATGAAATAATACTATCCGACCTTGTTAATTCTATCCCTCCCAGTAAAAGAGAGACTCACGCAAACAGACAAAATCGGGCAAAAAGACAGGACTCAAGACGCTTTGTTTCAATTTTCAACAGAGAGGAAGTAGTAAAAGTTTCTCGTGAAAGAAGCTCTGACGAACATAGCGCTGAACTGAGTAAACTGTCAAAAGAACAAGACATGAAACCCTTGGTAGAAGCGCGTGAGCGTCATTTAAAACGGCTCTCATATCTCAAGCAAAAGTTTCCGAACTTTAAAAGTGTGATTGAACTGTATGAAATGTCTCTGGCGATGGCATTACACACAGCTAAAAAGTCTATCCAAATGAGACCACTCCTATTAATTGGGCCTCCAGGCGTTGGTAAGACACGTTTTCTGTTGGAATTGAGTAAAGCCCTGGGCTGTGACTTTTATAAGATTGATATGAGTAGTGTTACAGCAGGGTTCGTTTTGTCTGGTAATACCAGTCAGTGGGGTGGAAGCAAACCGGGATTTGTGAGTCAGTCTCTGCGTAATAGCAAGGTTGCCAACCCTATCTTCTTTGTTGATGAAATTGATAAAACAAGAGCATACGGCAGCTCTAATCCACTCAATGCCTTTTATACATTGTTTGAAAAACATGCTGCTAACGCATTTCTCGATGAGTATTTAAATGTCCATTTTGACTGCTCATATATCAATTGGCTAGCTTCAGCTAACTACATTGAAAATATAGAGGCGGCGATCCTATCACGGATGCAAGTCATTCATATTGATATGCCATCAGATAAAGAGGCTCAGGTGATTGCTCAATCTATTTATGACGAACTGCTTGAACATAAAGAATGGCTACCTTTATTTGAAAGCAAGCTCTCTAAAGCTGTCTTAACAAAAATGGCGGGGATCTCACCTCGGCAAATGAGTCAGGTGATTGAAGTGGCGTGTCAGAGGCGGTTTACACGTTCAAAATGGAAGCCAGGACGAAATAAACTTCGTCTTCAAGCAAATGATATAGTGATTCCGTGTGTATCTAATAAGACACGCATCGGCTTTGTTCATGAGTAAGTTTAAAGCACAGAGCACTCAGTTTGGCTTGATGCCAAACTGAGTCACTATTATTCAATCAAAGGACTGAAACTAAAGGCAATGAGCAAGAAGAAGATTTTCTTAATCACACTTTCTCTAATTTACGTAGCCATGATCTATGTCGCATTCTGGGAAACGGCGGATGACGTTAGAGATATAAGAAGGCTTCGTCATTATGAGGGCACCATACAATATCTAGAATGTTACGTGCAGGACACTGGCAGAGGAGGCAGAGAAACACGTTTGTATGTTGAGTTAATGCCAAAGCAAGCTGGTATGCCACCCGTTAAGCTAGGTTTTGGCTTGCATTTAAGGTTCTGTGACAAGGTGTTTAGCATCACTTCAACAGAACTTGTAGGACGAGACTTCAACGCTTACTTTACGGCGGGCTCGATAATGCAGCTGCATATCAATGGTAAAGAAGTCATCAATTTTGAAGAGCGTAAACGTGCCTCTCATATACAAGCTTTTATTTTCTGGCCTATTCCTTTCGCTATCGAAGGTCTTCGGAGATACATGCAGAATCGTAGAAAAAAACGTCTAGATGAATCAGTCAAATCCTGAGCAAGACAATTTTCGTAAAAAGGCTGTGATCCCAGTACTGCGGGGTATCCGTAATTAAGTTTAAAAGACACACAAGATTCAGCCCGGCTTAATGCCAAAATGAGTCACTATTATTCAATCAAAGGACTGAAACTAAAGGCAATGAGCAAGAAGAATATTTTCTTAATCACACTTTCTCTAATTTACATAGCATTTATCTACGTCGCACTCTGGGAAACTGCAGATGATGTCAGAGATATAAGAAGGCTTCGTCATTATGAGGGCACGATACAATATCTTGAATGTTACGTACAGGACGCTGGCAGATGGGGTACGCGAAAGCGTTTATATGTTGAGGTGTTGCCAAAACAAGCTGGCTTGTCACCTGTTAAGTTAGATTTTGGCTTGCATTTAAGATCCTGTGATGAGGTATTTAGCATCACATCAACAGAGCTCGTAGGACGAGATTTCAACGCTTACTTTACGGCGGGCTCGATAAAGCAGCTGCATATCAATGGGAAAGAAGTCATCAATTTTGAAGAGCGTAAACGGGCTTCTCGCATATCAGCTTTATACTTCTGGCCTATACCTTTCGCTATCGAAGGTCTTCGAAGATACATGCAGAATCGTAGAAAAAAACGTCTAGATGAATCAGTCAAATTCTGACCAAGACGATTTTCGTAAAAAGGCTGTCATCCCAGTACTGCTGGGTATGTATATCATGCTAATTTTTTTAGGCCTTTGGGAAACCGCTGATGACCTCAATGACATTCGTCGACTTATTCACTATAAAGGAACAATCAGCTCATTTAAGTGTTATAAAACTGAGGCGAACAGAGGGCCAAACTCATTCGTGGTTAACTTGAGTGTTAGTTAGATTAATGAAAAACAAATCAACTTTGAATCACCTTCACGCCCTATAATCCGCTGTAAAGATATTAATGATACGACTTCTGCAGAGCTATCTGGGCAGAAGTTTGATGCCTATTTCACTGCGAGTTCAATAAAGCAACTTCATATCAATGGGCGTGAAATTATAAACTTCGAAGAGCGGAAGTTTGATTCTCGATTTAAGGCAATAATGCTATGGCTCACGCCATTCATAGTCTATGGGATATATCGACTCTTTAAGAAAGCTAGTTTTTACGGCTAAGGCTCAATACCCCCTCTAAAAACACTTGCTTCAAACCAAAATATTCTCTATATTTTCTCTTCTCTTTTTGTTCTCAAATTGTTAAATCAAACCAGACTATTTTTAGCTGATTAAGAGGAGAAGACGGATGCATGCACTTCCACTGAGTATTGGGTTTTTCATCACTATATGAGCTCAAACTCTTCACCCCATCATTGGCCCAAAATGATTGCGCTGGTTGATATGAATTGCTTCTTTGCTCAGATAGAACAGCAAGACTATCCATATTGGCGAAATAAACCTGTTGGCGTCACCAATGGCAAACTAGGGAGTACCATCATTACTGCGTCGTATGAGGCCAGAAGTTACGGTGTGAAAACCGGTATGCGCCTTAAAGAGGCAAGAGAGCTGTGCCCTAATATTATCCAGGCTCCAAGCAGGCCGTATCGTTATGCGGCTGTCTCCACCGAGATTATGGACGCTTTATTCAGTATTACACCGACCGTGGAGGTTTACTCCGTTGATGAGGCGTTTTTGGATTTAACTGCCTGTCAGTCACTATATGACTCACCACAACATATTGGTTTTCTCATTAAAGACACGATAAGCCAGGTATCAGGACTCACCTGTAGTGTTGGCATTAGCGGTGATAAAACCACAGCCAAGTTTGCTGCAAAACTCAATAAGCCGGATGGCATGACCATCATTGCCCCTTGGGAAGCCGAAGAGCGCCTAAGTAAAGAAGACGTGACAGAACTGAGTGGTATCAATAAAGGTATTGCCAGATTCTTAGGTAAGTACGGCATCACAAAATGTGGGGATATGAAAAAAGTCCCGATGAGCCTCATTGCAAAACGTTTCGGTAACCCAGGAAGACGGATATGGCTGATGGCTCAGGGACGTGATCCTGAACCTGTTATCACCACAATAAAAGAACCCAAATCAGTTGGTCATGGCAAAGTGATGCCGCCTGGTACTCGTGATATGAATACGATACTGACCTTCTTTCAGCATATGTCTGAAAAGGTCGGGGCTCGTTTGCGTAAACATCACTTTCTAAGCGATACCTTCTTCATCGGTTTAAAGACACCTTTGGGCTGGCTAGGGACAAAACAAAAAATATATAACGCCACGGACGATGGGGCTCTGATATATGACCTGTGTAAACAATTTATTAAGAGTCGCTATAGCGGTGAAGAATGTGGACAGGTACAAGTCACTGCTTTGAATCCAACCCATCATAAACAGCAAGATATGTTTGTCGATGAGTCATACAAACAAAAGCGTGAGGCGCTTAATACGGCTATTGATAAAATTAATGAGCGTTACGGTGAGTTTACAGTTGCCCCGACACGCGTCATTGGGCGAAGTGAAATGCCCAATGTGATTGCCCCTGCATGGAAGCCTACAGGACATAGGAAAACCATCTGATGTGTGGTGGTGTGTATTTCCAGCATGGCGAGGATGTGCTGCGAATTTTTTATCCTAATCCAAAAGCTGTTTTGCCTGTCTTAACGTCAGAAGGCACTATCAAATTAATTGCCTGGGGAAGGCGACAAAAACAACCTGGTAACTTACCGATGACAGGCTGGGCGAGACTCGATTCTATCTATGCCGGCAGATGGGATAAATATTTTCCTACTCCGGTGAAAATCCCTGTTTTAAGTTTTATGGAAAAAGACCTGGAAGGTATAAGCCACTGGTACGACCTACAAAAGGGTCAATACATTCAGGGTTTATTGGCAAAAGAAGGAAATGAACGACGGGTGTATGTGGTGACAATAGAGCCTGAGCTTGAAGATGCACAAATACATAGCCGCTGGCCAAGAGTGGTACAAAAAGGAGAAAAATCACGACACTTCATTACTTAGCTGACGCCATCCTTTTCACTCATTCACATTCAAAAATAAAAGAAACATGTTCCAAACTCAAAAATCACGTTACACCCCAACAACGCTACTCGAAACGATAATTGTCATTCTGCTTGTCACAGCTTCAACAGCTACCAGTGCTGAGCCAACAGACTCATTTAATAAAGCCAAAAAGCTATTGGAGAATAAGGTCTATTATGACCACCGCGTCACGCTATATTGTGGCGCTGCGTTTGATGAAAAAAAGAATGTGACTTTGCCCAAAGGTTTTGTCACCAGCAAACATAAAAAACGGGCCAAACGTATCGAGTGGGAGCATGTGGTCCCGGCTGAAAACTTTGGCAGAACATTTAAAGAGTGGCGTGAAGGACATCCATTGTGTGTCGACTCTAAAGGGAAGTCATTTAAAGGTAGAAACTGTGCCAGTAAAGTGAATAAAGAATACCGATATATGCAGAGTGATTTATATAATCTTTACCCAGCGATAGGTGCCGTTAATGCAAGCCGGAGTAATTACAATTTCACCATGCTACCTCAGGCAAAACCCAGCTTTGGCAGCTGTGCCATGAAAATTGAAAATCGGAAAGCCGAGCCACCTGAAGCGGCCAGAGGTGTAATAGCCAGGACTTATCTGTACATGGAGCAGCGTTATAAACGTTATAAGATGAGCAAACAACAGCGAAAGTTAATGGAAGTCTGGAATAAACAATATCCCGTTACTGAATGGGAGTGCAAACGAGCTGAACGTATCAGAAGCATTCAAGGTAATATGAATAGTATAGTGAACTCCCAATGTCAGGATATAGTGTCAGAATTTAACTTTCTTAGGTGATGTTAGGTGCTAAAAACTCTCTATAAGTATTCACTACCACACCCACAAATCTTTAATAATTTATTGATTCGTGCAACTCAGAGGTATTCATTGAATGACCCTTTTGAGTTACGACCATCCAGTGAAAATATATTAGATAAGTTGTCAAATGTTTCGGTCAAAACAGTAAATGAATACAAGGCATCTTATGATGACTATGGCGTAATTTCTTTCACTGAAACGTATAATAATTTACTCATGTGGGCACATTATGCAAATGACCACAAAGGCATTGTGATTGAATTTGATCTTTCAAAGCTACATTTTAATTCATACCAAAGTTACCCACTTTTTGAAGTGGATAAAAACGATGAAATATTTGCTGCTAAAAATCCAATAATAAAAACACTAAATGAAGGTAGTCTCCAAAAAGTTAGATATAGTAATAGACGCCCAAGTGAATATGGTTGCGACTCTATTCTTGAGCACTTTCTTGTAAAAAGTGATGATTGGAGTTATGAAAAAGAACATAGAGCAATAATTCCACTTCTCACTGCTGAGAGCATTATTATCAAAAAAGGATATTTAGGTGTAATTGATGATTTATTAGGTCTTGATTACAGTTACGTGACTCATGATTTTGGCAATGGTTTTGTTATGGTCTCGTTTGACGAACCATTGCGCTCTGCTGCCAATGAAGACTATTACATTACAGATAATTTATTAACTGAAGAAGAGTTTTATCAATCGTACAAGCTAGCATTTTTAGCTGAAATCTTATCGACAATATCTATAGATTCATCAAGTATATTTCTGTATAGGCTTCCTCCTAACTCAATAAAGAGAATTTTTTTTGGATGTCGAATGGCAGAAGTCGATAAAAAAGTCATCATGCACAATATAGAGCGTAATTCCGAGCTTCACCAAATCGAATTTCTGAGCGCAAAAACGAGCAAATCTAGATTTGAGTTAGATTTTGTGGAGTTTTACTAACGATAATAGTCAGGCCGTTATTCTGTCAGAGCAGATATATTCCCTTGTACTCTGCATGACTGTACCGATACATTAATTTGCAGCTGTTTCTTTATGAGAGGAGTGAAGCAATATTAATATGAAGCTTTTAATCAAAGTGCTGTTTTAGCTTTTTTAATACGAGAGTTAATTCGTTGTCTGTTTCGTCAGGCGGCTCATGTGAATACGGATCTATATATTGCTTAATCTGTATTAATCGGTGTTTCTGTGATTGTTTGATGTAAGGTGGATAGTCATCAATGATGATGACACTCTCAATATCATCATCAACAAAACGCAAGTCTTTATGCTCTCCAACCCAGTCAATGTAACGAATTTCTGGGAACCAGGAGGGAGCTCTATCATTGTCAGATAATCGTGTGGCAATTCTTCTGAAAGATGCCTCATCAACGCGTGTGAATATACACAGATTATCTCCCCCAAACATTGCCTCACACTCTAACAAAAACGTCATGAGCCCTGGTCTTGGTATTTGCGAAATGGCATTCGTAATCAGAACACCCTCCAAATCTAACGCAAGAGTTAATTTATCCATTCAGAAGCACCCCGGTCATTCCATTCATAAACATCAAAGGATGAGAAAAGCTGACTTTAAATAGAGCCGTCTTTATCAGAAAAGCCAACTTTATTACGTTATTTCTGCCCTGAATTACAGGAAGCTTCCAACTTGGCCGTACATAGTATGTCATCATTTTTTATTTGTCCCACTCCTTACTATTTATTATTAACGTAATATATACATAATACGATATAACATACTGATATGTAATGATAAATATATCATTTTTCTCTTGCTTAGTCTGTCTTTTTGATAGAGACTAATATTGCTTTTGTTCGATGATGAACAAAAAATTTGGAAGCAGTAATGGATAACTAAATAGGAGAGCAGTATGGAAAGCTTAGCGCCGGCAGATGTCGTCATGTCAGATTGGAATATTGTTGTCATCAAGCACAATGGAAATATTATTGAGAAGTTTCTCGGATACAGTGTGAGAGACAGAACGTATCGTATTAGCAGCCAGATTCAAGATTATGATGCTGAGAATAAAACCGGTACAACGCAGTCCGGTTCAAGCTATACATTTTTAGATGCACCAGGCCAACTGCATCCAGTTGCTCAGCCAGTATTTGATATGCTCGATGAGCGTGATGATGTAGAAATTACGTTGAAATTTGCCTGGGATGATGAAAGCTAACGATGAAATTACAGCTCTTCAGTGATTTGCATATTGAAACCATTCCTTCTGCACACTTCAGCTTACCGGTTGTGGACAGTGACGTAATTATACTGGCAGGTGATATTCATATCGGTTTATATGGAATTGATTAGGCAAAAGAGGTTGTAGGGACACATCAAAAACCGGTTATTTATGTGGCAGGCAATCACGAATATTACAGACGGGAGTATCTCAACTTAACTCAAGAACTCAGAGATTTTTCAGCGCAAGTTGATAATCTCTATTTTCTTGAGAAAGATTGCATTGAATTAAACGGTGTTAGGTTCCTGGGGACCACACTCTGGACTAACTACAGAGCAGAGTTTGGTGTGGATGAGTTTGATAAGTTCAAGCAGTCTGCGTCGAGAATTTCGGACCATCAGCTCATTAAATACCGAGACCGTTTATTTACTCCAGAGGATGCTTATGAGGTTAATAGAGAATCGGAAGAGTGGTTAGAATCTGAGATAGACAAGCCTTATCAAGGTAAAACAGTCGTGGTAACCCATCATGGCCCCTCAAACAGCTGTGTGCATCCATATTACGGTTTCGATGATTTAACACCGTCATTTTTATCTGATTTCGATGAGTTATTACAAAAAGTGGATGTGTGGTGTTACGGGCACACACATGCCAATTTAGATACTAACGTGGGTAAATGTCGACTGGTGAGTAATCAGAAAGGTTACCCACATGAGCGAATGCCAAGTGCCTTTAGGGCAGAGTTAGTGGTAGAGCTGTAAAACTGTTTACATGGCATACCCCAAAGACATGAAAGATACTAAGTCTAGATTATTTGCTTGGACTTGATTTCATTCCATACAAAATTTTCGTTATTTAATGTATTGATTAAATGGAAAAAAGTTGTAATTATGAAACACATCGAGAGCGCGATAAAACGATACTAATATCTTTTAGTTTTTCTCTAGTTATCAATGGAGTGAGGCAACACTATGTTCTTCAGTGAAAAATCAGTTTTTGCCCTTCGAACTAAATAATGTTTAACGGACCGAAGGGGCTGTTCAACATACTGTTAGGCATAAACGAGCTATTGTCGAATGAAGTTTGATATTACACTTAAACAGTACGAGCTTATTTATAAAGTAGTTGCAAGCGTTGGTCATGAGCTTTCTCACGGGGCGGGAAAATCATGCCAATTCTACAATGTAAATGGGGCCTTCATTCTAGAAAGCCTTTTTAAGGTAAAGGCCAAGCCCGTTATGGGGGCAGCTTTTATTCGGCTCACAGAAAATGGTGACACGCTGTCATTCGCAGGCGAAGAGGAAGGTAATTTTTATAGTAGCCTTGACGCGTTTCATTGCTGGATTGAGACCGAGAACAATATTATTGATTTCACTGCTCCAGAATATAAAGAAGCGTTTACCCAAACTGGCTCCAATAGCCACGTAAAAAGAAATATGTTCCAGAAATCGAAGTCCTCGGGCTGCACAAGTCCCCATGATCTGGTCAATATTGGGGATTTCTACTTTGAGTCAAATCCAGCATTAACTGCTCACTTGTTACAAAATATGTTTGCAAAGCCTGCCGCTCAAGATTTGGCAAAAATATGCGTAGAATGGTGTAAAAAAAGCAAGAAGAAGCTTTCCAAATTCGAAATCATTGATGACTTAGGTGAAAAAACAACTATTACACCAATAAACCACAGTGTGGTTGGGGCATGGTAATGCCTAACAATCCGCTGAAATTCGTTCCGGCCACAAACGACGTGACCTCCACCGGACTCGCTAACGCTCACCGTTTAGCGGGGCGTTAGGCACTGAATATGGCAAAGAAAAGTCAACGATGGAAAAAGGGAGCTATCTTAGAAATAAATGCCTATGGTCATTTGTGTAGAGCACAAATGCTTCGCTTCCCTGAATTGGCTTTTTTTGACCCACTGCAATCGAATAAATTGTTATTTCGCCTTTGGGGACAACAATCAGCGATTTATGATGGTCGCTGGCAGAAAGTCGGCAAGGATCCTGTTACTGTTGAGCTAACCAGTGAAATTCCTAGATTTAAGAAAGATGCGATCACAGGAAAAATAAGCTTTTATATTTCAGGATCTGAGAGGACTGCCTCGTTAGAAGAGTGTGAGGGTTTAGAGTGTGCTGCTGTTTGGGAACCTGAACAGGTTGAAGATAGGCTAAGAGATCATTGTGAAAACAAAGAAAATAAATGGGTTAAATCAATGGCACTTTGAAGTAGTGCCTAACAAGTCACTACAACTGACCGCTAACGCGTCGGCTGAATGAACCGTTATGTCTAATATCAAGAATCGGGGAGCTGAGTAAATGCCGGAATGGCTAACTGATCTAAACAAGCTTGGATCTCTGAGTTCGATTCTTGGACTCATTGTCACTTTATTCTTGTTGTATGAGGCGAGAAAAATTAGAAACTCATTTCTTCGGCGAGCAAGGCTGCCAGAGGTTAATCGTGAATTGTCGAAATCTACTTCCCTGCTATCTGAAAACCTTAAAAAGTGGAATTCTGATAAGAACCCGTCACTCGAAACATTTTCTACCATTAAAGCACTACTCGAGAACATTAGAGAAAAGCTGCCATCAGACGAAAAACGAAAGATTGACGAATATCTGTCAAACCTACATCCCAAGAAGTTTTGGATTATAAATAACCCACTGTCCGAGTTAACTGAAGATGAGGCTTGGAGTAGATACACCGAGCTAAGTGGTTTGGTTACCAGTCTCCAGCAACTAGCAAAAGATTCTAAATGGGATTAGCCATGAGAACAGAAAGTAAAACCGCACAATTAATTACGAAGTTAATTCGTGAAACCGCAAAAGGCAATGTGATGTGGGAGGTTGTAGATGCCCCCCGAGCTTTAAACGCGGAAACAGAGCAGTCAGTCCCACTTTATTTGCAAACTGAATACAAGGGGAAAACACTAGGAGTATTTGACCTAAGGACAAAGTATTTTACGGATGTTGATGAGTGGTACTGGTCTGAAGGAGTTGGATTCTGCATTGTCGATGACAGGGGGAGAGTTGTCTGGGAGTCGAGAGAAGCGTCCCCGGCACTTTTAGACTTATTTAACACCGCGAGAGAACAAGCTTCAGGTATTGATGACATTCTAGACGATCTGATTGGCGACTAAAACATAACAAACGCAAGCACACGGAACAATTTCCCGTTCGAAGGCTCCCCCCATAAAGTAGACACCTATTTTTAATAGAGGTAGGTGATATATGCCCAAGATATTGAGCGATGAACGAGTTATTGAATACTCAATGGAATTCAAAATCAGAGTTGTCAGGCTAACATTTGAACTTGATGCCAAAGCCATTGATATTGCAAAAATCCTTAATCTTCACCCAGTGATGATTTATAGGTGGCGACAAGAATATAGAGAAGGTAAATTCATAGACAAACCTTCAGGAAGAATAAGCATGACAAAAGATTCTGAGCAACGAAAAGATGAGCAAGTTAAAGACGATGAAATTCGTCAACTAAAGAACGAGCTAGCCAAATTCAAAAAGGAAAACGACTTCTTAAAAAAGTGGGGACGGTATCTGAAGGATCAAAAGAAGAGCGATTCAGGTTTATAGCTAACCATCGTGGCTTTTTTGGTGTCAGGTACCTATGCAGAGCTCTTGGCGTTTCTACATCGGGTTTTTATAAGTGGTTGCACAGACCTGTTTCACCTAGATGTGTGACTAACAGGGAGATGACAGCACTGATTAAAGATGTATTCCAGACTCATAATGGAAACTATGGTAGTCCGAGGGTACATAAAACCCTGGTTGAGCAAGGCGTGATTATTAACAGAAAGCGCGTAGAGCGTATCATGCGAGAGGAACGGCTAGTTGCTAAGGCTGCGACTCCCCCGCGAACAGTAAAACGGAGAATATATGAGCGATTGGGATTTCTTGCATGATATGCATAATGAAGGTTATGGTCCGGATCAAATCGCTGATGCAGCGGCTTGTGGATATAACCCATACGAGCCATTAGATTTTGAAGAGTTTGGTTTTAGTTCTGACGAGTGGGAAGAAATAGATGATTCTGAGCTATCTGATGAAATATTCGCGATAAATCCTGAGGTCTCGTTAGTATTTGAAAATTTGGTTTATAACGCAAAATTATTCTACTCGTTAACGAATCGATATTTGCAAATTTGGGGTGAGTTAGGAGAGTTATTTGGTGAGGTTCATTTTGGTATAAAACGCCACAGGCCTCATACAAAGGGCTCGGACGGTGTGCTTGGTAATGATTTTATTGAGATAAAGACTATTTCCCCAGAGAAAAAAGTAGAAGAAGTAAAAGTTAAACGTGCTGGTAACTTTAATAAGCTTTTAATAGTCAAGATCAACGAAGATTTTTCTTTTGAAAGCCAGCTTATTGCAAGGAAAAATCTACCAAAGGGTGATGGCACACATATACGTGCATCATGGAAAAATAAGAAGGCTACTTAAAATGCATAACAAGTTGCAGCACTTCTACCGTTACGCGGCTCGGACTTACAAAAGCTAGCTTTTTCCACGGTGTGTAAAGCGTTCTGTGTAAATCAGAATGAGTCAGATAAAAGTAAAATTCTCTATATTTATCGAACCGGGCGCACAAAATCCCGTATTTAAAGATGGTGAAGGAATCGAGTACTTCTGGTCTGGTGGAGATAATGGTGAAATGAAGGTGGCGAGCAGGCATTTTTGGGATGTGCTTGGTTACAACAAAGGGCTAACCTATACAATTTCGGATGGGGAAGAAAACGGTGTAACTGACTTATACTGCAATAGCTGCACATCTTATCGAAACAAGGTGGTTTTATACGCTGTTATCTTTCAGATCCTATAAAATGTTTGCTGACAAAGTGTCGCTCAACACATAGTTATGCAATGACCAAATAGCAAGGAAGTTTATATGTATATGATTGGGCCATTCACCCAAAGTGATCTTAATACCATGTGGGACATGCAGAAGAAGGAGACAGGTATCCAAGTCCTCTCTGACGACGAAGTGGAACAGGCCATGACGATAACGACCTTCGACAATGGCACGGTTTCAGTTAGGCGAAAGCCTGGTGGCCTATGGCAAGATATGAACGTCGGCTCAATCACAGAATATGATGATTATTAAGATTGAATAAGTACTCTAATTAAAACTAACAAAAGTGCTGCTTTAGGATACTTTTCTTGCTGTTCTCCAAATTTTCCGAAAAGTTCAGCGTTAACAAGATATGCATCAGTGGTCTGAATGATCAGACGTTCCCCTCCATTGAGCAAAATCTCTCTTTTGCGATGTTTTTCTTACGGTCCCAAAAAGAGTTTATTGAACATGTGCTGAAAGAGCTTTTTAAATATTACCCCCATGATGCAAAGACAATTGGCATCTTGGCTCTCTAACCGGTTACGTAAAAAATTTATCAGCTGAGTACGTCAATGATTTTGCAACTGACGTCTGTAGGACTTTTGTAGAAGCCCACAACAGACATGTAATGAACCAACATAGTTAATACTTTAAGCCACTTTGGATTAGGTGAAATGTTTGATCCTCACCACCAATTCTCATGTCTATGCTTTTCTATTTCTTGTCGATTTAGGAAATAATTACCGTATTCGTCAATGCCCGGTCCAGATACTGGTTGTATCTTGTTGAGCTTAATAAGGTTGGAGAAATAGCTACGGTCAATACCTTTCAATTCTGATGCTTCCTGGATTGAAATTGCTTCATTTTTAAAAAGTTTGAGCTTTTCAAGACTTTCACGGTTTACATATTTATTTTTAAGCCCATCATCTATCGTTGTTATACGTTTATATTTCACCCAAGTACTTTGAAATCTTTCAGGTGACTCACCCATAAATCTGGCAGCAGCTGAATATTCAATCAAATTGGGATTTTCTCTATATCGGCTAATGTAATCATTTAGATCAGCAGTTTTTAGATATTTCTTATAAGCTGGTAATTGTGGATTTTGATATAAATTAATCTCACCTGCTTTTAAAAGTTTACCAAGCATTTGGCTTGATATATCCAGTATTTGAGCAGCCTCGCTTGTGGTTATAAGGGCCATATCTTCGATGAGTTTATGGTAACTAGTTGAGTGATCGCTTTTAGCAATACGCCCGGTGTTAGCCTTATATTTGCTTTTACTGACTATTTTCTTAATATCAACATTTTCAATATCAACACGTCTGAATATGTAGACAATATTATTGTCTATTTTAGGTCCTGAAATAGGTGTAATACCCTCGTCGATAAGTTTGTCAGCTAAGTTGGTAGGATTACACTTATTCTTTGTGGCAATTTCTTTGATGAACACAAACTGCTCATTAAAGCTTTCATAATCTTCAATACGAATGAGTTTTTTACGGCCATCAGCTTTGAATGGTAAAAGACCTGCTTCGAGTGTTCTGTATATCGCATCAGTATAAATACCAATTTTTGAGGCAATAGTATTAACTGAGATATAGCCTGCATTTACCGATGGCTGAGGGCAGAAATTATTAATACATTTAAGACTTAATATGACATTACTTAGACGAGATGTTGGTACGTCGTATATTTTTATTTTTTTACCGAATATAGCATTTATTATTTCGACTAGTGATTTTCGTCTACTAATATCATATGTTTTGATGTATTCATCTAATGAAATAGTCTCTTCTTCTGATATATTTAGCTCTTTAAGGGCTAGTAATGAATCCATAAATTCCTGAAAATACTTCAACGAATACACCGTATCGCCAAAACCATCAATCTCTGGACCACTGATAGGGTGTAGAATTTTTGCTTTAGTTAGTTGTCTGAGTAAATGTTCTGAAATACCGAGATATTTCGATGCGTTGATACTGTTTATGACGTCATGACGCCGCTCGAAAAATGAACTGTTCGTATCTAAGATTGAGTTCATTCTTGAAGGAAATCTATACGCAATATTTTTTACACCAAAATGACGTGCTTTCTGTCGTGTCGTTATTCGTTTAGACGATGAATAATTAACGAGTAGAGCTACATTCTGACCTGTGAAAAAATTCACCATTTTTTGATGAACTTCAGCGTTTGGCTGCCACTGCAAAACATCGTCCATATTTATTCGATTAGTGCGCTTAAAGTTAAATAGCTTATCGCACAAATATTCATTAATTTTTTGGACGGATCGAATTTGATCTAGATGTGAGAATTTCGGCCGAGGTAATTGTAGATCTATAAAATCGTTGGTTTTAATTATAGGCAATGGTGAGTAAGGAAGATTTTTTAGTAGTAGAGGTGGTGATAAAACCGATAGCTTACTCTTAAAATGAATAAAGTGTCTCCTTTCTGTGAGACTAAAATGACGTATTACGAAATTTTTTATAGCTTCATATGATTCCATTAAGGAAAATAAAATTAGTTTATGATCTCTTGAATCGCATTTCTGAAATGCTTTCGCAATCATATAAATGTGATCCATTTGGTTATCGGGAATATCTATTCCTGAATAGCTAAATAAATCGAAACCACAGTGTGAACAGGTAGATATAGAAGAGCGAGACCAAGTCAATTGTTGATGACACTCAGGACACACATCCATTAAAAGTTTTTTATGTATTGGGCAACCTGTTAACGGCACGAAATCCCAGTAAAACCTGTGATAAGGATCGATTCTCATACAGTCAGGGCAAAATCTCGGATAGTTAAACCTAATAAGGTTTGAGGGTATCTGAGCATTTAAAAACAAATGTAAACTCTGACTCCCATCACTACGGTCACAGAGTAATCTGTAACATTTTATTTCAAGCTCTTTTTTATTCTCTCCTGTGATAGCAGAAAGAGAATCAAAATCTATCAGTCCAGATGCAATAGATTTAATGAAATCATTGATTGAAGCTTTATTATTTTTCTTAAATGCCTCTGCATACATAATCAGATTCAGTGGTGACTGAAAAAAATTTTCTTCGGTGAGTCGTAACAAATAGCCCATGAGGCTTTCATTTTCTTTTGGGGCGGGTCTTACTATTAGAGGACGCAAATTTTATTACCTAAAAAATATCACTTGTTTTACGAAGGCTGGACGGCTTATGAGGAATGCCCATCTGAGCATTTTCAATACAAGCCCATTTTTTAAGTTCATCGTAGCTAGCAATAAAAGGATTTCCTTCTGCTTGTTGATTTTGGCCTGGATTATTTTCAAAAGCATCTGCTAAATCCTCAAGGTTTATAGCATCGTTATTTGCATGAATAGCAGAATACCCAGCGTCTTGGATGATTCGCATTGTGTCATCAATATAGCCATTTGAGGCGGCAAAAAATCTTATAGACATTTCTAATTGAGCGAGATTGCTCAACTTTATAAAAGGTAGTGACTTATCAATATGTGCCAAAAATTTACGATAAGTTTTTAGTTCCTCTTCTGAACTAATAGAGAATGGCTTCAATCGTATTTTTTCGGAGATACGTCTAGCCATCTCGGGGTTTTCTACAAATACTTCATTTGCCTTGGTAGTGCCAACGAGTATTACAGGTACTTTTGTTTCATTTATGATGGTTTTAATAGTATCAGCAATATCATTGAGCACTTTTTTACTCTTACTCGAAATCAGATGTTGAAACTCATCTAAGATGATGAGCTTAACTTCAGCAACTGCAATGTACTTATATAGTCTTTTTCTTATTGCTGGCAGGCTTCCTTTCAATAGCTCATCGCTAACATCATCCTCACGTTGATTTGACACTCTGGATACCAATGATTTGAGCACGCTGATAATAAAGTCGCGAATGCTCGTATTGGGTTGAATAATGCTTTTAAATATAGGTATGGTAGTTGTCTTTGCTGTTTCCAATGTAGGATGTCTCAGCATGTATTGTTCGATTAATGTTGTCTTTCCTGAGCCCGTCTCTCCAGTCAAAGACATAGATCTGGGTTCACTAGATATAGTTCTACTTTCATGACAACGTTCAATCTTTTTCAAAATTTTTTCAGCGTCAGGATGAGCAACATAAATACTGTTTAATAGCCTTAATCGATCTTCTTTAGACAAATGTTCAACGTCCACTGTCTTGTTCTCCTTAGGATTGGTCATTTCTTGAATAATCAGCATGCCAATCTGGGTCATCAGCATATATGCTGTCTAAGTCATCATCGTCATTTTCAAGAGGGTTATTACCTTGCTCTGTCACGTATGGATCGAAACCATCATCCTTGAAAATTGTGTGTTTATCTAAAGACAGCGACTCAATTTCTTTAATTGGTATACCTTGCACTTGATTGGTTTGTTGACTGACATTTTTATATCTTGCTTGCTTTGATGCACGGTGTGTTTTCTTAGTTAGAATTTTCTCACTTTCAATGATCTGAATAATTTGCTTTTCAGCACGCATAAGATTGTCGATGTCTAATTTTTTATTATCTTTTCTCAGTACTTTCTTAATTAGTTGATGCTGGAAGAGTGTTTTATATGCGTATGGCAAATCAGTACATGGGACAGTGATGAATTGTTTTGTATCAGGTGTAAGGACATAAATTTCGCTAATGTCTTCCGGATTAAATTTGATTGTCACACTGCCTTTATGTTTTCTGCGAATCATTGATAATTCGACAGAGTTATATTTAAGACTCTCAAAATCAATACCATAATGCTGAATCTTTCGAGATAACGTTCTGCCAAGTGATATTTTTAACACATCCATATTTTTAGGCATTAGCACTGGATGCTTTGATATACCCAACTCCCACATTCGTATAGGGGTTGTATTAATAGATCTATTAACCGTGTGGATAAATTGCTCAATCCACAAGTGAGTCATCTCTACAAGCTTATTCAAGCTAACTACAGCATGCTTTTTCGGATCATATTCATCCTTTTCAAAAATATTGCTGAAAGTTTTTCCCGGTACATCTTTGAGTAAGCTTTCAGAGAAAGTTCTGAAAAATCTCTCTACAGCTCCTTTGTAAGTTGGCGTCCTTACTGGGCTTCGAATAATGCTTATCCCGAGTGAGCTAGCGATTTCTGTAAAGTCACTACTCAAAAACTCCTTGCCATTATCTACAATAATAGTTTCAGGTATTCCATGAGCAGGCCATGATATATCGTGTGATGGATAGAGCGTTTGTAGATTTGTTTTCGGAAGAATTGCATGCCTGAGACATTCAATAATGCTAAGTGTGCTGGGTGGTGTGAAGCTGAAATAGAAACCAGTTGGCATTCTAGAGAACTTATCAATTATGGTAGTTAGTGTCGGACGACCTAGTGGTAGTCGTGAGACTTCATCCACTACCATGAGATCTACGGGTGTATGATCAATTTCAGTTAACTCTAAGGGGCGTGTTGCAACTAACCCTTTTTTATAAGGCTTAAATTTCATGTCAGCAACACGTTTACTGAAGCGCTTACTAATGACTAAATGCTGATCAATTTGGTGAATTCTTTTTCGAAAAGCATCATAACTAGGTAATGATGTAATCTTGTTTGTTTTAGAGTCATTTTCCCATGCCAAATATTGTAAGCGTTGGTAGGCCTTTCTTATGCTAGGTCTTTCCGGAGTAAGGTAATACTCAATCGCACGATGAATCTGATTTTCAGTTGATTCATTAAATCTGGTCGTTCTATTACCCCGGTTTCTCGTTTTACCTATTAAAGAGATTATATTCCTTCCTGACTCTTCATAAGTTTTACGCCATTTGTATATGGTAGCCAAAGATTTAGGAGGATTTTTATCTTGTATCTTTTTCGTTACATACTCTAAAAGTTTGCTTTTATCTTTATATAAACTAGGCTTAATTTTGGATTCTTCAATTGCTTGAATATAAGCTAGCCTATTTAAAGCGCGCTTTTTCTCTGGTTCAGTATAGGATGTAAAATCTATATCAATTGCTTTTTGATGAGTAGGCGTGCGTAGATTTATTTCATCCTCGTCAAGAAATTCAACATCACCATTTGTATACGCTGACAGTAAATCCAACCTGTCTAAATTCAGCGTGTGATTATCAATTAATCGAGTTAATTCAAATGTGTTTTGATTCAGTACAGTAGATATTTTATAAATATCCCCCTCATAGCGGAGATGAACACCTTTTGAGAGGGTGAATGTGTTCATCTCAGTTTCCTGTCTGCAACTATCAATAAAGTATTCTCTGTGAGAGGTACTTTAATATCAAAGTCAAAAACTTTATTTGCTATACAGGAATAGCAGTCTATTAATTCTAGGGAAAATTCTTGTGCAATTTTTTCGAGTTCTGAAAAAGTTAATGAGATGAGACCGCTGCCTTGAAGAGCATGAACGAGCTTACTGACATTTGCCTGGCTATATTCATGAAGTTTATATCGGTACAGTAGTTTTAGATTACTGAGTATCGGTTCTATTCTTATTTCATTATCGGTAATCACTGCATAATCAAAACCGTCTGAAAACATTTTCGCTTTTATAGCTTCTGTTTTTTCTATGAACTCGGGTTTTAGAGTGATGTGATACGGTTTTATTTCAATGAACTTTCGTTTGGGAGTCGAATGGCGGAAGATTTCAAAGTCGGGATAATGATAGTGGTACTTGTTGTCCTGGCTGAACCTGAATTTGATGGGCTGAGACACATAACGTATCACATCGTGGTCAAACTCTAGATGGTATAGAAAATCTCGTTCAATTTGAGATTCCCATTCAACCATTTCCCGCATTTTGGCACTAGCAAAACTACCAATTACACGTCGACGTCCTATTTTGTGTATCGATCTCGCTGGTGTTGCCATAAATAACACTCCCTCGCATCAAGTTGCAGATTACAGCAACTGTGAATACGAGGGCAAGTTTTTATCAAGTTATGGTCGTTTTTTTTGAAGTTATGGTCGTAACTACATTTATTAAATAATCAGTCCCATTTAAGGCCTCCGCCTGTTTGGTACTCTGTCACTTTTGTCTCAAAAAAGTTCTTTTCTTTCCGCATGTTAGCTTGTTCATCAAGCCAGGGCAGGGTGGCTTCGGCACCGGGGAAGGGTTCTTCAAAGCCTAGCTGTTTCGCACGACGGTTGGCTGTGTAACGGAACTGGCCGTGATGCACTTCTTTTGAGTAACCTAAAATTGGGTCACGCAGGATGTAGCCAGCATAAGTCTCTTCAGCAGCATCGGCTTCTTCAAACATCTGTTGGACTTTTTTCGGGTCCAGCGTGACGTTTTCTTCTTTCATGATTTGCTTACAGACGCGAATACCGAAAGAGGCGTGCATAACTTCATCACGCATGATGTATTGCAGCTGTTCGGCGGTGCCTTTCATCAGACCACGACGTTGTAGAGCAAAGATCGGGCTGAAGCCGTTGTAGAACCATGAACCTTCGAAGATGCCAGCGAAGAACGCATATGACATGACAAAGTTTTCGAGTTCGTCACGGTCATGCAGATCAATATCACTACGCATGACGGTGTTTAAACGGTCATTGGCCAGTTTAATTTTTTGGTAAATCTCTGGCACAACACGGTAGCGGTTGTAGATTTCTGACTGATCTAGACCAATGGTTTCGATACAGTGCTGGTATGTCCATGTGTGCAATGCTTCTTCATACACTTGGCGAGCCTGATAGATTTGCAGTTCAGGCGCGGTCATTTTTTCCATTACGGCCAGACCGATATTACGCATCGCCAAGATGTCTGAGGTGGTCAGGTATGACAGCACGTTTTCATAGACATGGCGTTCTTCCAGCGTCAGTTTATGACGATAGTCATGAACGTCTTGCGCCATGTTGATATCCAGCGGTGTCCAGTGATTCTTGTTGGCATTGAGGAAGTAGTTCCATGCCCATGGGTATTTGAACGGTGCTAACTGGTTAATATCGGCTTCACCATTGATAACGCGTTTGTCGTCAGCATTGACGGGTTTGGCGTTCATTAATGGCATTTTTTTGATCTCAGCAGAAGCCGGGGCTTCGCTGAGATCGTTAGCGGCTGGAGCAGCAGGTTGTGCTGCTGCTTTTTCTTCGCTTTGTTTTTTTGCTTCCGCAGTACCGGCTATCGGTGCTGAGAATGGATCATCCCAATTCAACATTACTGACATGCCTCACAATCTGGTTCTAAAATTGAACACGCTTTTGGCGCTTCCATACCTTCACCTAGAACTAAATCGTCTATGCTTGATGACGAGCTGGCAACCGGCGCTGGCGTGCTCGCGGCAGCAACAGGTTTAGGCTTGCTTGGTGCAGGCGCTTCTGTTGCTGTAGTCGGTGCTGTGCTGGTTTTCTCTGCACCTGTTGCCCCCATAGAGCGGAGGTAATAGGTGGTTTTCAAGCCACGAACCCAAGCCAGTTTATAGAGGTTGTCCATCTTCTTACCTGATGGTTCAGCCATATATAAGTTAAGGCTTTGAGCTTGATCCAGCCATTTCTGGCGGCGTGATGCGGCTTCAATTAACCAGCGTGCATCCATTTCAAATGCCGTGGTGTAGAGTGATTTCAACTCGGCTGGAATACGGTCGATACCTTGCAGGCTACCGTCGAAGTATTTCAGATCGTTAATCATCACATCATCCCACAGGTTACGTGCTTTCAGATCTTCAACCATGTATGGGTTGATAACCGTGAACTCACCTGACAGGTTCGATTTCACGAACAGGTTCTGATAGGTCGGCTCAATCGATTGGCTGACACCACAGATGTTTGAAATCGTCGCTGTTGGGGCAATCGCCATGGTGTTTGAGTTACGCATGCCTTGACGTTTGATCTTGTCACGCAGCATGTCCCAGTCCATGGTTTTGCTTTCGTCTTGTTGCAGATATTCGCCACGTGCTTCTTTCAATAATTTGATTGAATCGATGGGCAGAATACCTTTGCTCCATAAGCTACCTTCGTAGGTTTGGTATTTACCACGTTCTGCAGCCAAATCAGAAGAAGCTTCAATCGCGTAGTAGCTGATCGCTTCCATTGATTCATCAGCAAATTGAACGGCTTCATCTGAGCTATAAGGAATGCGCAGTTTGTACAGTGCATCCTGGAAGCCCATCAGACCTAAACCAACAGGGCGGTGTTGTAAGTTTGAGTGACGTGCTTGCGGTACGCTGTAGTAGTTGTACTCAATAACGTTATCTAACATACGCATCGCGGTACGAACGGTTTTTTGCAGCTTTTCTTTGTCCAGCTTACCGTTTTCATCAATATGTTTCACCATATTGACACTACCTAAGTTACATACAGCGATTTCTTTATCTGATGTGTTCAGGGTGATTTCTGTACACAGGTTTGAGCTGTGAACTACACCAACATGCTGCTGTGGGCTACGCAGGTTACATGGATCTTTAAAAGTAATCCAAGGGTGACCTGTTTCGAACAGCATACCTAACATTTTGCGCCATAAGTCTGTGGCAGGCAGTTGTTTGAAGTTACGAATATCACCACGAGCCGCTTTTTCTTCGTAGGCTTCATAGGCTCTTTCAAAATCAAGACCGGTTAAGTCATGTAAGTCTTCAACTTCTTCTGGAGAGAACAGGGTCCATTGACCTTCTTCAGCCACACGTTTCATGAATAAGTCTGGAATCCAGTTAGCTGTATTCATGTCGTGTGTACGACGACGGTCATCACCGGTGTTTTTACGTAAGTCTAAGAATTCTTCAACGTCGATGTGCCATGTTTCTAAATACGCACAAACAGCGCCTTTACGTTTACCACCTTGGTTAACGGCAACGGCAGTATCGTTAGCGACTTTCAGGAAAGGCACAACACCTTGTGATTTACCATTGGTGCCTTTGATATGAGCGCCCAAACCACGAACACGGGTCCAGTCATTACCCAGACCACCGGCATATTTTGATAACAGGGCATTATCACGCATCGCGTTATAAATACCGCTCAGATCATCAGGTACGGTGGTCAGGTAGCAAGAAGATAATTGTGGGCGCAGTGTGCCTGAGTTGAACAGGGTAGGCGTCGAGCTCATGAAGTCGAAGCTTGATAACAGGTTATAGAACTCGATAGCACGTTCTTCACGGTTTAATTCGTTGATAGCCAAGCCCATTGCTACACGCATATAGAAGGCTTGTGGTAATTCGAAGCGTGTACCATCAAAGTGAATGAAGTAACGGTCATACAGCGTTTGCAGACCCAGATAAGTGAACTCGAAGTCCAGTTCTGGTTTTAATGCATTACCCAGACGGTCTAAATCAAATAAGCCCAGTTCTGAGTCAATCAGTTCTTTTTCAATGGCTGTTGAGATATAAGTTTTGAAGTAGTCAGCGTACAAATCGCCCATTTCATTCTGAGAGGCTTGTTTAGGTGTTTTGTAGACAAAACTTAATGCTTCACGACGAATACCATCCATCAGCAGGCGAGCGGCCAGAGTGCTGTAGGCAGGATCTTTTTCGATAAAGGTACGTGCTGACATCACCAGTGCTTTTTCGACGTCGGCCTCTTTAACGCCGTCAAACAGGTTACGTTGGGTGTCACGTAAAATGGCATCACGGTTAACTTCTGCCAGACCTTCACATGCTTCGGTAATGAGGTTGTGTAAGCGATCGATGTCTAGCGGGTGACGACTGCCATCAGCTGCTATGACATGCAGGGGAGATTCATTGGCAGGCTGTGGATGTTTCTTTTCTTCTTCAGCACGTTTTTCTGCTTGTTTTTCACGATAAACAACGTAAGAGCGAGCAACTTTATATTCACCTTCACGCATTAAAGCTAATTCAACTTGATCTTGAATATCTTCAATGTGAACGGTGCCACCATCATCAATACGACGTAAAAGATTGTCAGTGACTTGTCTGGTCAGTTTTGCCACTGTGTCATGAATACGACGACTGTCTTTTGCTGAGTCACCTTCAACCGCTAAAAAAGCTTTGGTGATAGCGACAGCAATTTTGCTGCTATCAAATTCGGTGACTTTACCGTTTCGACGGATAACGCTGTATCCGCTTTCGGATTGTGATGAGGTATAAATGGGTTGTGCTGTTTCGCTCGCCATAATGAAAATCCCTGCAATAATGTTGAAATAATCAAAAAACACAAAACCACTAGAGGTTGTGGTTTCGAAATGATTGAACCACAAGATAGTGTGTTTTTGAAGGCTTGGCAAGTGGAGATTTTGCACATAATTTGTGCACTTTTTGTGGATAACTTACTGTGTGCTTAGAGCTAAGTCAGCGCCTATGCGGGATCACAGCTTTTGTAACTTTTTGGTGCCTGAAAAAACTTTTTTTATTACTGAAAAAAAGGCAGATTTTGTTGTGTCTGGTCCCAGGGGGACGGGCATCATACTGGTGCTGATTGTTTTGTTCAACCAGCACCAGAAGACTTTTCGCTAAGCACTTAAGAACTAGAATGTTTCTGTGACAGAGACAGCCGTCGGGTTCATAAGTTGATGTGCTTTCTTCAGATTTTTGCGACCATCGGTCTGCACAATGAGTGTCCATAAATTATGGCGGCTTGCGGTCACGGTATCGTTAATTAGCGGATCATGATCCGGACGTAGCGACAGTAATCCAGCAAACAACAGGCCAACAAATGTACCCACTACGGCTAATGCTATATAGGTATGGAGTGGACTCGACTGAGTCATCATCGGTCCGGATACTACCATCGCACTGGCAATGACTAGCCCGACTAGCAAGCCAACACCACCAAAAATAAAATGAGAACGTGTAATAAAGCGTGCGATAGCTTTGGGTTCGGATTCAATTTTTTTACTGGTATTACGGTCTTTTGGTTGTATTACTTCGATATCTTGCTGTTTGAAGTGACCGACATTGACGAGGGTTTGCTTGGCATCGATGGCTTTCTGTTCATCATCAAATACAGCAGCGAGTTTACTTGGTTTACTTTCTTGATTGATGTGCATGTCCATAGAGCAGTCTCCTTTTCTGGCTAAACACAGAGTAGGTGACAATAGGAATAAAGCAGATATCCCTATCTGCTTATATTTTCTGAAAATTTACTGAGTGCTGACACTGAAAACGCCAACCAGTTGGCTGAGCTTTTGGGCAGTGTTTTTTACCATAACAGAGCGATGCTGCAAGGCATCAATGGCTTGTGTCATCAAGCTTGCCGAGTGTCCAACGTCCCGTGCAGTGGCGCCGTGCAACTGACTATTCTGATCAAGTTGTTTAATGGTGGAGAACATTTGTTCAACTAACTGATGTAATTGTGTATTTTCAGAAGAGGCTTCTTCCGTTTTCTTCAGGCTGCGGTCCACATTTTCCACACCTGACTCCATAAATTTATACGCTTCCAGCGTTTCAGACTGAATAGTTTCAATCATTTGTTGAATCTCATCAGCCGATGTTGCTGTTCTTTGTGCTAGGTTACGGACTTCATCTGCCACCACTGAGAAACCTCTACCATGATCACCGGCTCTGGCAGCTTCAATAGCCGCATTTAGTGCGAGCAAATTGGTTTGATTGGTAATTTCAGTGATGACGCCAATAATATTGCCGATTTCTGCGGTACGATTATGTAGGGATTGAACCGCTTTAGCTGATGTTTCCACCACATCACGAATTTCCTGTGTACCACTTCGTACCGACTCATATTGCAGTCTGGCCTCTTGAACAACTTCGTCCATCGCTTGCTTCATTGCTTCTGCTGTGTTTGATGCATTGCCAATGTCACGGATTTGATCTTCCAGCAGCTGCAACATTCTTTCTATTGCACTAGCGACTTCATTAGAAACATGAAACGCTTCCCGGTTTGTTTCGAGCATAGCTTCATTCGTGCGTCGGACATTCGTACTGGTTTTGATGACTTGACCAACAATGCCATCCAGATTATCAATAAAGCTGTTTATCCAACGTCCCATATCACCCGTTTCGTCGTTAACAAATTTCGTGTTATCAAGTCGCTGTGCCAAGTTACCTTCACCCTCGGCAATCGTCTGAATAACGTGGGTCATTTGGTCAAGGCGGTTGGCCAGTGGATTGGTCGTCAATTTCTTATACATCATGGCTATCACAGCAATCATGACAATCGATAAAGCATTGACAGCTACTACAGGCAATTGGGTGAAAGCATGTAATGCCATATTGGTACCCAGCAGTAGTGACATTGACCAGACAAAGCCTTTCATTAAACTGACATTGACTGAACGTCGTCGGTAAACTTCCTCAAGATCACCTTCACACATCATGCCCCAACGATCTGGCGAACCTTTTAATTGGAAGGTGACACCTTTACCAATAACAGGGATGTGCCGGTAATCTGAGTAACCAGGATAGGTGACAAATAGGTTTTCGCCGTTGCGAATGGTCTCACGTACACCTGGATGAAGCTCGTTGGTTGCCGGATCGGTAAAGCGTATTTCAAACTCGGTATGGTGTTGAATTTTTACGACACCAAAAGCTGTATGAATACCGCTTTTCAGGTTTTCGCCATGTGAAAACGTATTATCTTCAAAACGAGAGCGGGAGAGGGCTATGCCCTGTTGCAAAGTAGGATCGAACCGCGATTCGACCATAAAAATATAGTTGTCACCTGATTCGGTATAGATATGACCTGCTTCACGCTGGATAAGATCACCTAACACATCATTTGGCACACGGCCACATATGGCTCCGAGGCTCTCACCTTCCACAATCAATGGTTGGTAGAACATCAGTGTAACTTCATCATGGAACTTAGAGCTTGAAGGACCAATTTCTAGGGTTAATTTGTCGACATAAGGGCCGTGAAGGAACGGTGCGGATAGTCCATGCTGCACCGCTTTACTCGATAGGTCTGCTTTATTGACGTGCGAGCTGTACGTTGAGTGAGTGACCTTGCCAGAGGTATCAATGATAAATAATTCAGAGAAATCTGGCGCAGCCTTGAGCCGATCGTCCAACAGCGATGCTTGTAGCTCTGGATAAGAACCCGCTAGCTGTTCAGCTAAGAACGACATTTGATTCCATTGATTTTCTACCCATTGCTGAAGAATTTTTACTCGGGTAGCGGCGATTCCCTCAAATGTTTTTTCGACAGCGGCATAGTTGTGTCGATTAAGACGACACGACCAGGACATAGCCAGTTTCCCTGTTGGTCCAAACCACGGTAGCCACGTTTTTTCTTTGTGGCTAAGATTCATGGAAGTACTTCGTAATTGACTCATTGTTACCCCTAACAGTGTTGTTTAACACTGCGATAGGCAAAAAGCAGACCAATCGCCAAGACTATCTATTTTTGTATACCTACAAAGTGGTATTGACAAAAAGTGCACAAATTTAGTGCGGATGATAAAGATAGATGTTCCATTATGGGCACGGTCATGGTTGTAACATGGCCAAGCCTGTATCCGGTATCTATAGGTCAAGTATTGCTTGTTTTACTTCATCAAAATGATCTTTGACCTTCACATTTCGCCACTCTTGTTGAAGTACACCATTTTCATCGATTAAGAACGTACTGCGGACAATGCCCAGATGTTCTTTCCCGTAGAGTTTTTTAAGTTTGATCACATCAAATAACTGGCAGGCTTCTTCATCAGCGTCAGACAGTAAGTCAAAAGGAAATGCCTGCTTAGTTTTGAAATTTTCATGCATACGAAGGCTGTCACGTGAAATACCAAAAATGACCGTGTTATGCTCATTGAAAAAGTCGATATTATCGCGGAAGTTTTGACCTTCAAGTGTACAACCGGGCGTATTATCCTTTGGATAAAAATAGATCAAAACACGTTTACCTTTGAGCGCTGAAAGTTGGAATGTTTTATCGCCTGTGCTTGGCAGCGTAAAGTCTGGGACAGCTTCACCTAATCGTACTTGTGTCATCTTAGTCGTCCTGTTTGAAAAGATTTAGAAAGCAAAGTACCTTACACAATTCAGTCTGATCTTGTCATCAACAGGCAGGCAAAGTACCATGCCTGTTATTTTTTCGGAGTCATTTAAATATGTTTAGCGGCAGTATGGTAGCTCTTGTCACACCCATGCAGGCAGATGGTGCCTTGGATGTTGACAGCCTGCGAAAGCTGGTCGAGTTTCATATCAGCCAGGGCACAGATGCCATTGTCGCTGTCGGTACGACCGGTGAATCTGCAACCTTGAGCGTAGAAGAACACTGCGACGTGATTCGTCTGGTGGTAGAACAAGTTAATGGTCGTATTCCTGTTATTGCGGGTACAGGTGCTAACTCCACGTCAGAAGCTATCGAACTGACTCAATCTGCAAAAGATCTGGGTGTTGACGCTGTATTGCTGGTCGCACCTTATTACAATAAACCGACTCAGCAGGGGATGTATCTCCATTTCAAAGCTATTGCTGAAGCCGTCAACATTCCACAAATTCTCTATAACGTTCCAGGTCGCACAGCGTCTGATCTCTTACCAGAAACGGTCGGAAGGCTTTCTGAACTGTCCAATATCATCGGTATCAAAGAAGCCACTGGTGATGTATCTCGTGTTCAACAAATTAAACAATTATCACGAGAAGGATTTGAACTTTATACCGGTGAAGATGCCAATACTGTCGATTTTATTCTCGCAGGAGGCCAGGGTGTCATTTCTGTTACCGCAAATGTCGCACCGAAACTGATGCATGAAATGTGTCAGGCTGCTCTTGCTGGTGATGAGACGCTGGCACGCGAAATCAATTTAAAGTTAGTCGCACTACACCAGTTCTTATTTGTAGAATCAAACCCCATACCTGTTAAGTGGGCTTTGAACGAAATGAGACTTATTTCTAGTGGCATTCGTCTGCCAATGACGGTATTGTCTGAGAATTATCATCAATCTGTGCGTGATGCATTGAACACTGCCGGTGTTCTAAACTAAATTCAAGTGAGTGAACTGTATTAAATGAACGTAAAATTATTTAAACAAACATCGCTGGTTGTCATGATGACGACTGCTCTAACTGCTTGTGGCGCTTTTTCATCATTGGATGAGGTGGTTCCTGACAATACTCAGAAATACCGTAAAGCTGAAACCATGCCACCGCTTGATGTGCCGCCGGATTTAAGCACAAGCCGTATTAAAGATGATATTTCCGGTAATCAAACTAATACTGCAACTTACTCTGAATTTGAAGAAGCAGCGACAAATCCGCTGGCAGCTAAATACAACATTACACCGGATACAAAACCCGCACTGTCAGGTGAAGGTAAAGACCGACATCTCGTTGTGCCAGGTGAACGTGAAGTGACTTGGCAGCGCATCATTGATTTCTGGGCTACCAAAAACTTGGGCATTGCTCGCGCAGATGATCGCATTGGTTTGATGGATACAACGCCTGATGCAGATGGTTATGTGTATCGAATCCGAGTGGAACGAGGCGATACCTCTAAGATGGCGAAAGTCTATTTAGGTAACCCTGATGATGAGCAAGCGAATACTCAGAAAGATGAAGCCATGCTTCGTCAACTGGCTGATTATTTAGGTACGCTTTATCAACAGGATATGGAACAGTTTAAATTAGCTACGCCAGCACCACCACCTGAAGAAACAGCGCGTGTCTTACTGATGGATGATAGCAATGGTCAGCAAAGCTTACTGATTGAGCAGGATTTCCAAACTGTTTGGGGCCGAGTCGGACGTGTACTTGATAGCAAAGGTTTCTCTGTAGAAGATCGTGATCGTACTAAAGGGCAATACTTTGTTCGTTATATTGATCCATTCAAGAAAGCCGAAGAAGATGATGAAGGCATGCTGAGTAAGCTGGCTTTCTGGCGTGATGATGTTGAGAAAAAACCAAACGAATACTACTACATTAAGTTGCTGTCTGATGCTGATCAAACACGTGTGATGGTATTAGATTCAAATGAAGTGCGAACTTCTGATGAATCTGCTAAACGTTTGTTAGATCTGATTCAGGAACAACTTGCACCGTAATGCGTTTTGCTTCCCTTGGAAGTGGTAGTCGAGGAAACGCTACGCTGGTAACATCGGGAGAAACCACAGTCATGATTGACTGTGGTTTTTCTGCTCGTGAGGCTGAAAAACGTTTGCAAATGCTGGGCGTCGATCCTCATCAACTGTCAGCTTTATTAGTGACGCATGAACATGCGGATCATATGGCAGGCATCCGGGTCATTGCACGTAAATATCGCCTACCAGTCTATACAACACCTGGCACTGCAGGCTGTTTACCTGAAGATGTTGCACCTCACATTAAAACATTTAATTGCCACGAAACCTTCAGCATCAAGGATTTGGAAGTTGAACCTTTCCCAGTTCCGCATGATGCAAGAGAGCCCAGCCAGTTTGTATTTGGTGATGGACAACACCGTTTAGGATTATTGACAGATGTGGGCTCAATTACACCTTTGATTGAGCAAATATTGTCGGGTTGTCATGGATTATTGTTAGAAGCTAATCACGATATGATGATGCTCGAGCAGGGGGAATACCCCGAACATCTTAAACGTCGAGTTGGTGGCAGGCTGGGTCATTTAAATAACGTGCAATCCGCCTCATTACTTGAGAAAATTGACACCACGAACTTGCAGCATATTATGGCAATGCATATTTCTGAAAAAAATAATTGTCCGTCACTTGTTGTGCCATTGCTCGCTGATGCACTGGCATGTGAACATGACTGGATTGGCATTGCAGACCAAGAGGCCGGTTTTGACTGGCGTGAAATAACTAACCGCTAAGAGATAGCTGATGCAAAAGAAACAAGAATTGTATTCTGGTAAAGCCAAAAGTGTTTTTGCTACGGATAATGAAGATTATGTCGTTCTGAGCTTTCGTGATGACACCTCGGCATTTGATGGTGAAAAAGTTGAACAGTTAAACCGCAAAGGCATGGTTAATAACAAATTTAATGCTTTCATCATGCAATATCTGGCAGATAAAGGTATTCCGACGCATTTTGAAGCGTTGCTGAACGACACCGAATCATTGGTTAAAAACATGAAAATGGTGCCTGTGGAATGTGTCGTACGTAATGTGGCTTCAGGTAGTCTGGTTCGTCGCCTTGGCGTTGAAGATGGACTTGAACTCAATCCACCCGTATTTGAATTTTTCCTGAAAAATGATGCATTACATGATCCGATGATTAATGAATATCACATCGAAACATTCGGATGGGCAAAAGCTGAAGATATAAGCAAAATGAAAGAGTTAACGTTTAAAGTTAATGAACATTTGCAGAAATTATTTGCTGATGCTGGGATGATCTTGGTCGACTATAAGCTGGAGTTCGGTTTGTTCAAAGGCGAGATTTATTTAGGTGATGAGTTTAGTCCAGATGGTTGCCGTCTGTGGGATGCAGAAACACGTAAAAAACTGGATAAAGATCGTTTCAGACAAGGTTTGGGTGGTGTAATCGAAGCCTATGAAGAAGTAGCACAGCGTATAGGCGTTAAATTATAGGTTCAAGTTATTAAGGCTCATTTCGTTAATTGCGAAATGAGCATTTTTTTCACATACATACCTTGCTCTAACGGGTGAATAAAAGATTGCTCATATACACAATAAGTATTGTGATTTATGATGTTTTTGCATTTCTAAAACTGGAGTTTTAAATGAAAACACCAGATTTACCTGAGAACGAACAGGAAAGATTAGCGACACTAAATTCGCTGACGATTCTTGATTCTGCACCAGATGAACGTTTTGATCGACTAACAAGAATCGCTGTTAAATTGTTTGATGTTCCTGTCGCACTTGTCAGCATTGTTGATAAAAATCGTCAATGGTTTAAGTCCTGTCAGGGCTTGGATATAACCGAAACTCCCCGAGATCTGTCTTTCTGCGGTCATGCCATTTTAGGAGAGGGGGCCTTTGTTGTTGAAGATACGCATCAAGATGAACGTTTTGTCGACAACCCTTTATTGATAGGTCAAAAGCACATACGTTTTTATGCTGGTTACCCCATTCGTTACTTGGATGGCAGTAAGTTAGGTACCTTGTGTATCAAAGATGTTAAGCCAAGAGCTTTCACAGAGGAAGACCGACAGTTATTGAGAGACTTGGCCACCATTGTTGAGCACGAAATTCAAGCGGTTGAATTGGCTACGATGGATGAACTTACAGGCATATTAAACCGACGAGGATTTAATATGTCGGCAGAAAAATCCTTGAATATCTGCAAACGGGGTGCGCTGCCCGTAGCTTTAGTTTTTCTTGACCTTAATGAATTTAAACCCATCAATGATAAATTCGGTCATGCCGAGGGTGATAGAGCGCTTCAGCAGTTCGCAAGCGTTTTAGATGACGTCGGCAGAGATTCAGACATAGTGGCAAGAATGGGTGGAGATGAGTTTGTCATTCTATTAGTTGATGCCGACAAAAAAGCTGTCGATCAAGTGATGAAACGATTTTCTCAGCAAATTGAACGCTGTAATGAGCAGCAAGCGTTGGGGTATGACATTACTTTTTCATACGGGATTGTACTCTTTGACCCTGCAAAACACGTGACAATAAATGATCTACTTTCTGAAGGCGATGCGCTGATGTATAAGCGCAAGAAAAGTCGTTAGTTTAACTAACGACTTTCCAGTGTATTTGCTTGCCTGCTCGCATTGGTACCAATGAGTTGTCAGCAAAACTTAACGTTTCTGGTACATCCCAACTTTCTTTAACTAAGCTTATCTTATCTTCGTTTCTTGGCAGACGATAAAATTCGGGTCCATTAAAACTGGCAAAAGCTTCTAATTTATCCAGTGCCTGTGCGGCTTCAAACGCTTCTGCGTACAATTCGATAGCGGCATGTGCGCTATAAATACCTGCGCAGCCACAGCTCGTTTCTTTGCCTGACCGTGGATGCGGTGCACTATCAGTGCCTAAAAAGAATTTTTTACTGCCACAGGTGGCAGCTTGTATCAAAGCCTGTTGATGGGTATTTCTCTTCAATACCGGTAAACAATAATGATGAGGATGAATGCCGCCGACTAAAAGGTCATTTCTATTTAACAAAAGATGATGTGGCGTTATGGTGGCAGCTATATTCTCGCTAGCCGTCGCTACAAATTCCGCAGCATTTGATGTTGTGATGTGTTCAAACACAATTCTTAATTCAGGAAAGTCATTAATCAGCGGAATTAATACTTGATCGATAAATACTTTTTCACGGTCAAATACATCAATATCAGCTGAGGTCACTTCACCATGAACAAGTAATGGCATGCCTATTTTCTGCATCGCATCTAAAGCGTTGTAGCAATGTTTTAGATCGGTGGCACCAGCGTCTGAATTGGTTGTTGCACCAGCCGGATAGAGTTTCACGGCATGAACAAAGCCACTTTCTTTAGCGCGATAAATTTCATCGGCAGAGGTGTTATCGGTGAGATACAATGTCATTAACGGTTGAAACTGACTATCAGCAGGTATGTTTTTAACTATCCTGCTTTTATAGTCGAGTGCCAGGGCGGTACTGATGACTGGTGGTCGCAGATTTGGCATGACGATGGCTCGTCCGAATATTCTGGCGGTATCGACAACTGTACGCTGAAGAGCCAGATCGTCGCGCAAGTGTAAGTGCCAGTCGTCTGGTCGGGTTAACGTTATTTGGTTTTGATTTAATTGTGTCATAGCGGCGAATTATGCCACAGCAAATGCATTAAGGATAAATAGATCTTTTCTTCGCTGAGAGGCGACAGACCTTATTCTTGACCTTATCAAGCATTACAAGTAACTTTACACGTTTACAATTTTTTAGCTCACTAAAAAGAACGGCATACATATAAGGGGAACACGTGGAATTAAGTGGTGCCGAGATATTAGTTCAATGTCTCAAAGACGAAGGTGTTGAATACCTTTTCGGGTATCCTGGTGGTGCAGTGCTGCATATCTATGACGCGCTATATAATCAGGAAGATGTCAAACACATTCTGGTTCGACATGAGCAAGCTGCAACACATGCTGCAGATGGCTACGCTCGGGCTACAGGTAAACCTGGTGTGGTCTTAGTCACATCTGGTCCTGGTGCTACAAATGCTGTCACTGGTATTGCAACGGCATATATGGATTCCATTCCAATGGTGGTCATCACCGGTCAAGTTAGCACTGCTGTTATTGGTAGTGATGCTTTTCAGGAAGTTGATGCAGTTGGGATTACACGCCCGTGCGTTAAGCACAACTTTTTAGTTAAAGATATCAATGATCTCGCTGAGACAGTTAAAAAAGCATTTTATGTTGCTTCGACTGGTCGGCCAGGTCCTGTTGTTGTCGATGTTCCTAAAGACATTACTGATCCGTCTATAAAAGTGCCTTATCACTACCCAGAAAAAGTAGTGATGCGTTCTTATCAGCCAACAGTGAAAGGCCATACCGGTCAAATCAAACGCGCTGTTGATCTGATGTTATCTGCCAAAAAACCCATGATTTACACGGGGGGTGGTGTTGTATTAGGTAACGGCTCAGAGGAGTTGCGAAAATTCGTTCGTCATCTTGGATTCCCTATTACCAGTACCTTAATGGGGCTAGGTGCTTATCCTTCAACGGATAAGCAGTTCCTTGGTATGCTTGGGATGCATGGCACTTATGAAGCGAATATGGCGATGCATGATTGTGATGTGCTAATTGCTATTGGTGCTCGCTTTGATGACAGGGTAACCGGAAAAATTGCAGAGTTTTGCCCCCACGCGCAGATCGTGCATATTGATATCGACCCTTCGTCTATTTCTAAGACGATCACGGTAGATATTCCTATTGTGGGTAGTGTTCCTGACGTGCTTCAGGAAATGAACCACTTGTTGACAAATAGCAGTAAAAAGCCGCAGAAAAAAGCCATTGAAGAGTGGTGGAAAATCATTAATGGCTGGCGTGCTAAACAATGTATGAGCTATGACCGTAATAGCGATAAAATCAAGCCGCAATCGGTAATAGAGATGGTTCATGACATTACCAGTGGTGATGCTTATGTAACTTCAGATGTTGGTCAGCATCAGATGTGGGCGGCGCAATACTATGGTTTTGATAAACCCAATCGCTGGATTAATTCCGGTGGTCTGGGCACCATGGGGTTTGGTTTACCTGCTGCCATGGGAGTTCAGTTAGCTTATCCTGAAGACACGGTTGTTTGTGTTACCGGTGAAGGCAGTATCCAAATGTGTATTCAGGAATTATCGACCTGTCTGCAGTATGGGCTGCCAATCAAAATTGTTGCTCTGAATAATCGTTACTTAGGTATGGTTCGTCAGTGGCAGGAATTTTTCTATGAAAATCGTTATTCGCACTCTTATATGGAATCATTACCAGACTTTGTGAAGTTAACGGAAAGTTATGGCCATGTCGGTATTCGCATTGAAAAACCCGAAGATCTCAGGGCAGAACTCGAACGCGGTTTTGCTATGAAAGATCGTTTGGTTTTCTTTGATATCGTTACCGATCAAACAGAAAACGTATATCCGATGATTGCTCAAGGTAAGGCACACAATGACATGCATATGTCACCATACAGTGCGCCTGCTCAAGAGTCTGAAAGGGAGCTGTCATAACCATGCGCCATATTATTTCTATCCTGATCGAAAACGAAGCAGGGGCTTTGTCGCGTGTGGCGGGTCTTTTTTCTGCACGGGCATACAATATTGAGTCACTCACTGTTGCACCAACAGAAGATCCATCTTTGTCACGTATGACGATTGTGACTAACGGCACAGACCGTATCATCGAGCAGATTGTGAAACAACTAAACAAACTGATTGATGTTGTAAAACTAATGGACTTAACTGAAGGGCCTCACATTGAGCGTGAAATGATGCTGATTAAAGTCAAAGCAGCAACCATGGCTCAAAGAGAAGACGTTAAACGTCTTTGTGATATTTTTCGGGGACATATTATTGATGTGACCTCATCAACGTATACCATTGAATTGACAGGGGCTGTCAGCAAGCTGGATTCATTTATCGAAGCACTTGCTGAACATAAAATTATTGAAACTGTCCGTTCTGGTGTCACAGGTATTGCTCGCGGCGAGAAAAGCTTGCACCTGTAAACTGAATTTATATTCGTTCAAGAAAATCTAAGGAATTCAATCATGAGTTTGAACATTTATTACGATAAAGATTGTGACTTATCAATCATCCAGGGGATGAAAGTCACCATCGTTGGTTATGGTTCACAAGGCCATGCCCACGCATGTAACCTGAAAGATTCAGGTGTTGATGTCACAGTTGCTTTACGTGCCGGTTCTTCATCTATTGCTAAAGCACAAGCTGCTGGTCTGACAGTTTCTGATAACGTCGGTGAAGCAGTGAAAGGTGCTGATCTGGTGATGATTCTGACACCTGATGAGTTCCAATCTCAGCTATACAAACAAGAAATCGAACCTAACCTGAAAAAAGGTGCTGTTTTAGCCTTTGCTCATGGTTTTGCGATTTTATATAACCAAATTCTACCGCGTGAAGATCTTGACGTTATCATGATTGCACCAAAAGCACCTGGTCATACAGTGCGTAGTGAATTTGTGAAAGGCGGTGGTATTCCTGACTTAATCGCTATCGAACAAGATGCTTCAGGCCGTGCAAAAGATATCGCACTGTCATATGCATCTGGTGTTGGTGGTGGCCGCACAGGTATTATCGAAACCACTTTCCGTGATGAAACAGAAACCGATTTATTTGGTGAACAAGCTGTTTTATGCGGTGGTGCCGTTGAATTAGTTAAAGCCGGTTTCGAAACATTAACCGAAGCAGGTTATGCACCTGAAATGGCCTACTTCGAATGTCTGCATGAGTTAAAACTGATTGTCGATCTGATGTATGAAGGTGGTATCGCCAATATGAATTATTCAATCTCGAATAATGCCGAATATGGTGAATACGTAACCGGTCCTCGTGTTATCAACGAAGAAAGTCGTTGGGCAATGCGTGAAGCACTGAAGAATATTCAGGAAGGCAAATACGCTAAACAATTCATTCAGGAAGGCCAGACGGGTTATCCTGAAATGACAGCAATGCGTCGTATCAATGCTGAGCATCCAATTGAACAAACTGGTGCAAAATTGCGTTCTATGATGCCTTGGATTCAAAAAATTGTTGATAAGTCTAAAAACTAATCAATTAATAGTTTGAAAATCGACGGGGGCGGTTGTGAAAACAATCGCCCCCGTTTTGTTTGTGCGTCTGAACTGTCATAATGTAACGACTAATCAACAGGAGCCTGTATTTATGATTAATAGCGAAAAGCCTCAAAATCGCGGTATCTATTTACTACCGAATTTATTTACAACAGCTGGGCTGTTTGCAGGGTTTTACGCCATTGTCGCAGGCATTCGTGGTGACTTTGAAACAGCGGCTATCGCCATATTTATCGCGATGATCATGGATGGGCTGGATGGTCGTATTGCACGTATGACCAATACCCAAAGTGCTTTTGGCGCGGAGTACGATAGTTTAGCGGATATGGTGTCTTTCGGTATGGCACCGGCATTAGTCATCTTTCAATGGTCGTTGAATGGGATGGGCAAGTTTGGCTGGATGGTAGCGTTTATCTATGCTGCCTGTGGTGCATTAAGACTGGCCAGATTTAATACTCAGATAGGAACACAAGATAAACGTTATTTTCAGGGCCTGCCAAGCCCCGCAGCTGCGGCAATTATCGCAGGTTGGGTATGGGCCGGTACAAGTAATGACTTCAGTGAGAATATGATTGCTATTTTCACCATTCCTATCACCTTTGGTGCAGCTATTCTGATGGTCAGTTCGATGCGTTACCATAGCTTCAAAGAGCTTGATTTAAGAAATAGGGTACCTTTTGTAGTGATGCTGGTACTCGTACTAATTTTTGCACTGGTTGCTATAGACCCACCGACAATCTTATTTAGCGTATTCTTAATTTATGGCTTATCTGGCCCTGTTTTTACTTTGTTGAAGCTGCGCCAGCATCGTTCAGAACGCGCTCAAGCAAAAGAAGAATAAAATAAACAATACTATTGATAATCTGGTTCACACATTTATGACTGATAAGCTAATAATTTTTGATACAACTTTACGCGACGGTGAGCAGAGCCCGGGCGCATCGATGACAAAGGATGAAAAAGTCCGTATTGCTAAAGCGCTTGAGCGCATGCGGGTTGATGTTATCGAGGCTGGATTTCCCATTGCCAGCACCGGTGACTTTGAAGCGGTTCAAGCCGTTGCCAAGGCCGTTAAGGATAGTCGTATTTGTGGACTATCCAGAGCATTAGATGCCGATATCGACAGAGCAGGTGAAGCACTTAAACTAGCTAATGCGTCGCGCATCCATACCTTCATTGCAACATCACCCATCCATATGAAAATGAAACTGCGGATGGAGCCTGATCAGGTAATTGAAAACGCAGTTCGTGCAGTAAAACGTGCCAGACAATATACAGACGATGTCGAGTTTTCTCCAGAAGATGCTGGTCGTAGTGAAACTGATTTTCTGTGTCGAATTCTTGAGGCAGTCATCGATGCGGGTGCATCGACTTTGAACATTCCTGACACGGTCGGTTATAACTTGCCCCACCAGTTTGGTTCATTAATTTCAACCTTACGTGAACGTATTCCCAACGCGGATAAAGCCATATTTTCTGTTCATTGCCATAATGATCTGGGTCTGGCTGTTGCCAACTCCCTATCGGCGGTCATGAATGGAGCAAGACAGGTTGAATGTACTATCAATGGTTTAGGTGAACGCGCTGGTAATGCCGCTTTAGAAGAAATTGTGATGGCGGTAAGAACACGTCAAGATATGTTCCCGTGCGATACCGATATTGATACCCAACATATCTTGTCTGCCTCACGGTTAGTGTCTGGTATTACCGGTTTTGTTGTTCAGCCAAATAAAGCGATTGTGGGTGCCAATGCCTTTGCTCATGAGTCTGGTATACATCAGGACGGTGTACTGAAAAACCGTGAAACCTACGAAATTATGCGTGCTGAAGATGTTGGCTGGAATACTAACAGAATGGTGCTTGGTAAACATTCAGGCCGAAATGCCTTCCGAAGTCGCCTTCAGGAGTTAGGCATTGAATTATCATCTGAAACTGACTTGAATGCCGCATTTACACGCTTTAAAGAGCTGGCAGATAAAAAACATGAAGTTTTTGATGAAGATATCCAAGCCTTAGTGAGTGACACAGTGGCCACTGCGGATGAACGTGTGAGTTTAATCTCAATGAAGGTGTGTAGTGAAACTGGCGAAACGCCTTTTGCTACAGTGACATTGTCAGTGGATGGTAGAGAAGTACAGACTCAAATGAGTGGCGGGGGACCTGTTGATGCGGCATATAAAGCCATAGAGTCTATTGTACAGAGTCAAACAGAGCTTCAACTGTATTCGGTTAATAGCATTACAACGGGAACCGATGCACAAGGTGAGGTCAGTGTTCGTCTTGAGAAAGGCGGACGAATTGTAAGTGGTCAGGGTGCAGATACCGATATTGTGATTGCTTCAGCAAAAGCTTATCTCAATGCATTAAATAAAATATTAAGCCCTGTTGACCGAGCTCATCCTCAAGTCTAATGGCATTAACGCAATATCAATACTCAGTATTGTCTGAAATGGGCATACCTGTCTGGACACCACGTCAGAGCAATAATACTGAAATAATAAAGGCTAATGAGTCACTATCATCAGATAATTTGCAGAGTCAGTCTCTGCAAATTCCTGATGATGTCAAACTGCTTATTGTTGTTGAAACTACACAATTAGACGCAGTTGAACGGCGATTATTATCCAGTATTCTTAAAGCCGTCAGCTTAGATACTAGGCAACAACTAATGATTGAGTCGTCAGACTTGGGACTCATGCACCAAGATAATTTTCATAGTAAAACAATTATTACTATGACTCAGACTGAACACAGCTTATCTGATGATATTGAATGCGTTCAGTTACCATCTTTAGCAGCCATGCAAAGTCAACCCTCTTTAAAAGCCGTTGCCTGGCAACGATTAAAACATTATCGCACCGCTTTTAATTAACGGATAAAAAATATGGTCTCCCCAAGAGTAATGACGGATCAGGACTTGCAGGTTGTTCATAATATCGAATGCTCAGCAAATCAGTTTCCGTGGACGCTCAAGAACTTTTCCGATAGTCTTGATGCCGGACATTATGCATGGGTCTATTCTGATGCTTATGATGTGATTTTGGGTTATGCCATTGTGCAGTTAGTCCTGGACGAAGCTCATCTGCTTAACCTTTGTGTCAGACCAGATATGCAACGACAAGGATATGGTCGATTTATACTTGAGCATATCATTGATTTTTCCAAAGCCCGATCCGCTTCGATTGTGGTTTTAGAAGTTAGAGAGTCAAACAAGAAAGCACAAAATCTCTACGAACAGCTAGGTTTTAATGAAATGTCAGTCCGCAGAGCTTATTACCCGGCAGAAAATGGTAGAGAGAATGCAATATTGATGGGTTTGGATTTATCTATGTTATCGATTTTCGGTGATATATAAGTAAACTCAATACCACGGCACTTGATATCATCTGAGTGCTCTTTTAGAATAATTGACTCAATTACTCGGTTATTTTTCACATATTTAGGAGATAAAAACATGGCTTATGAATTGCCACCACTTCCCTATGCTAAGGATGCATTAGAACCAACAATTTCAGCAGAAACGCTTGAATATCATTATGGTAAACATCACCAAACTTATGTGACTAACTTGAATAACTTGGTACCGGGTACTGAATTTGAAGGTAAGTCATTAGAAGAAATCATCACTAAAGCTTCTGGTGGTATCTTTAATAATGCCGCGCAAGTTTGGAACCATACTTTCTACTGGAACTGCATGACACCAAATGCAAAAGGTGCTCCAGAAGGCGATTTAGCTGCTGCTATCGACAGCACATTTGGTTCTTTTGATGAATTTAAAGAAGCATTCAGCAAATCAGCGGCGACAAACTTTGGTTCAGGCTGGACTTGGTTAGTCAAAAATGCTGATGGCAGTATTGCTATCGTTAACACAAGTAATGCTGGCTGCCCGCTGACAGATGGTCAAAAACCTTTATTGACTGTTGACGTTTGGGAACATGCTTATTACATTGACTTCCGTAATGCACGCCCTAAATATCTGGAAGCTTTCTGGGGCTTGGTTAACTGGGACTTCGTATCAGCAAACTTTGCTGGCTAGTTAATCGTGTTGTAGAGTAAATTTGTTTATTACTTTATAACATTATAAAATACACGATTTTTGATAAATGGCAGTTTCATTTGAAACTGCCATTTTTCGTTTATTGGCTTTAAAAAGCCGTTTTTTTAATGCCGTCAGGGCAAGGAGTACAAGCCATGACAGAATCGGTCATGCCCACATACGGACGTCTAGACGTCACTTTTAGTGAAGGTAAAGGCGCTTGGTTAACTGATACAGATGGAAAACGCTATCTTGATGCGTTAAGCGGTATTGCTGTATGTAATTTGGGGCATTGCCATCCTGCCGTGACGCGAGCTATTCAGCACCAGGCGGAAACATTAGTACATACTTCCAATATGTACCATATTGCTTTGCAAGAAAAACTGGCTGATAAGCTAACGGCCTTGTCTGGAATGGATCAGGTGTTTTTTTGTAATTCAGGTGCAGAAGCCAATGAAGCTGCAATTAAGATTGCTCGCAAATATGGCCACAGTAAAGGCATAGATAAGCCTGTAGTGATTGTAATGGATGGCAGTTTCCATGGTCGTACAATGGCGACGTTGACTGCCACAGGTAATGCTAAGGTGCAGGTAGGATTTGATCCTTTAGTGCCTGGCTTTGTCCGTGTTCCATACAATGATCTTGATGCTTTACGCATGGCGATTGGTCACTGGCCTGAAGCCGTGGCAGTGTTACTTGAACCTGTACAAGGTGAAGGCGGAATTAAAATACCTGACAGTGAATATTTAGCGGGTGTTCGTGCCATCTGTACACAACGCAAATTACTGATGATGCTGGATGAAGTGCAGACAGGTATTGCCAGAACGGGTAAATGGTTTGCTTATCAACATAATGCAGAGCTCGTACCTGATGTGATGACCTTGGCGAAAGGGCTGGGTAATGGTATGCCAATTGGCGCTTGTCTTGTTGCTGGTAATGCTGTTGGTATTTTACAAGCAGGTAATCATGGTTCGACATTTGGTGGCAACCCGTTAGCCTGTAGTGCAGCATTAAGCGTATTAAACACGATCGAAGAAGATGGCATATTGGGACACGTCAACGTGCTTGGAAAACAAATGCTGGAAGGTTTTCAGCAAAGACTGCTTGGCAAAGCTGGCGTGAAAGATGTGCGTGCACATGGGATGATGTTTGGTATCGAGTTATCAATGCCTTGTGCTGAGTTGGTTAAAAAAGCACTAGCAGAAGGTCTGTTGATTAATGTCACAGCAGAATCTGTTATTCGCTTATTACCACCGTTAATCCTCAATGTTGAGGAGTCCCAAATGATCGTAGATAAGGTGAGTAAACTCGTACTCGAGTTTTTGTCTTCGCAACAGGTTGAGAGTGTAGCCTAAACATGAGACATTTTTTAACTTTAAAAGACTTGAGTGCTGATGAGTTAGAAGCATTAATTAATCGTGCATCTGAGCTCAAAAAAATGCAGCATAAAGGTGAAATTTACCAGCCTTTGAAGAATAAAGTCCTGGCGATGATTTTTGAAAAGTCATCTACACGTACCCGGGTTTCCTTTGAATCAGCCATGATACAGTTTGGTGGTGGCTCAATATTTTTATCACCTGATGATACTCAACTTGGTCGTGGTGAACCTGTAGAGGATTCTGCACGTGTAATTTCATCTATGGTGGATGCGGTAATGATCCGTACCTTTGAACATGCCAAGATTGAAACATTTGCAAAATACTCTTCAGTGCCGGTGATTAATGCTCTGACCGATGATTTTCATCCATGTCAGTTATTAGCCGATATGCAGACTTATCAAGAGCATCGTGGTTCAATTAAAGGTAAGAAAGTGGTCTGGATTGGGGATGGCAATAATATGTGCCATTCATATATCAATGCTGCGCAACAATTTGGCTTTGAGCTGCATATAGCCACGCCGCTAGGTTATGAACCGAAAGCGGATATTGTGTCGTCGGTAGATGCCACAATTGCGTTATTCAATAATCCAGCAGAGGCGGCAAAAGATGCGGATCTTGTTGTAACTGATGTTTGGGCCAGCATGGGACAGGAAGAAGAACAACGTAAACGTGAAGAAGCTTTTGCTGAGTTTCAGGTCAATAATGACATCATGAAACTGGCAGCAAAAGACGCTTTGTTTATGCACTGCTTACCTGCACATCGTGGCGAAGAAGTCACCGCCGATGTGATTGATGGTGAACAAAGTGTTGTATGGGATGAAGCTGAAAATCGATTACATGCACAAAAGGCTTTATTAGAGTTTTTATGTGCATAAGCAATTAGAGCAAGAGCTTAGTTAATTTAGCTCTTGCTCTAATGCTTCCAGACGCTCTAGCGTACCTATATCAGACCAGCGGCCATCATATAACTCTGCAGTCATCCGCTTATTTTTTATCGCTTGTTCAAACAATGGCCTAAGCGCTTTGCGTTCGACTTTCAGGTGTTGGAAAAGTCGAGGGTGGTAGAGGCCAATGCCACTAAAAGTAAATTTACTCTTGCCATCAAGGCTGACTACATTATCTGCTTGGATTGCAAAGTCGCCATCAGGATTATGAGCAGGATTGTTTACCATAATTAGATGACAGTCAGTATCAGCTCCTAGCGCACGTTTTTTTAGCACAGAAAAGTCAAAGTCCGTCCAGATATCGCCATTGACCACAATGAATGGTTCGTCACCCAGCAGACTTAGTGCTTGAGTTATACCGCCCGCTGTCTCCAAGCTGCCAGCGGTTTCGGGTGAATAAACGATGCGACAACCGTAATTCTCACCATTGCCAAGAACAGCAGGAAACTGTTCGCCCAGGTGAGCATAATTAATCACGATTTCCTGAATACCTGCAGATACTAAATTATCAATGAGGTATTCAATCAGCCGCTTATTTCCTGCATATACAAGCGGTTTGGGGGTGTGATCTGTTAATGGTCGCAAGCGTTCACCTCGGCCTGCAGCTAAAATCATCGCTTTCATTTTATTGCCATAATTTTGGGGGTAAAGGTAAGAAACTCATATAAAGCCTCAAGTTCTTTGTATCGCTCGCAGACTTCCAGTACATAGTGAAGCGTAAGAGGTAAGTCATTAAGGTAATTAGCTTTACCATCACGATAGTTGAGGCGGCAAAAGATGCCAAGCACTTTAAGGTGTCGCTGCAATCCGGTCAAATCAAACCAACGCTGTAGATCGTTAGCTTGGGATTGTGTAATCAGTTTGTTATTTATTGCTTGTTCTTTGTAGTAGTTTAGCCAGTTCTGCTGCTGTTCAGCTGGCCACTGAATGTAACAATCTTTTAATAATGACACTAAATCATAGGTAATTGGGCCGACCACCGCATCCTGAAAATCGATAATACCGAGGGTATTGTCGGCACAGACCATTAGGTTTCGGCTGTGGTAATCACGATGAACAAAGCAGCTAGGTTGCTGTTGTATTTCATCAATAAGAAAATCATAGACAGCGGTGAGTATTTTCGGGACTTTTAAGTCTAAATGTCGACTCAGAAACCAAGCAGGGAATAGTGACATTTCATCCCGTAGTTTTGTCTCATCATAATCAGGCAATGATGTGTTTGCCGGATGAGTTTTTTGCATAGCAACTAACTCATCCATGGCTTTCCGATAGAGATTATCGGCATTGGCAGATGTTAATGACTTTAAAAAGGAAGTATCGCCAAAATCACTGAGCAGTAAATAGCCATTATCTTCATCTTTGGCATAGATATGTGGCACTGCGACATCATATTGTGCAAGAAACTCATCAATTTTGATAAAGCTGCTTATATCTTCATGCTCAGGTGGTGCATCCATCACGATGTAGGAGCTCTCATTTTGTTTCAAGCGGAAATATCTTCTGAAACTGGCATCACTGGATGCTACCGTAATATTTAAATGATCATCAGGAAATAGTTTTTCTACCCAGGTAGTCAGTTGATTGAGTCTGGCATCGTTGATCGCGTTTTTCATGTAATTTTTACTCAAAATCTAAGTCTTTGTTCTTTATTTATAAATTTAGTTTGTGATGAAATCATTGTGACTCTATGAAAAGAGTGGTGTGAATATTATTTATATCTGGCGTATTATCGGGAATTATTTCCTAACTCATCAGTCAATCTGATGGGTGTTAAATAATGCTTTAGCTACAATGGAGTCGCAATGAAAAAATTTTTAATATCGGCACTTTTATTAAGTGCATCTTCAGCTGTTATCGCTCAAGAGTATGTCACACCTGCTGATATGCCAGAAGCAGCACAAACGAAAATGTATTCTATCCTCACAGACTACAATAAATGCATGATGCAAGGACACTTGCATTCGAATCATACAGCTGAAAACCCACAAAAAGCAGCTGAAGCAGTTATGCAAAGTTGTGAAAACCACCTTGATGAACTGAAAACGCATTTAACGTCCAACGGCGTTGAAAGCAGTTTAGTTGAAGGTATGGCTAAGTCAATGCGTTCAAAAGCCGCTCGTCAGCTTATGACAAAAACAATGAACAATTACGCAGCACAAGCTGCTGCTATGGCTAATGCCGAAAAACTGAAAGAGCAATCAGCAAACGAATAAATGTTTTACTCATTGAGTTGAAGAACATCAACGCCTTCCTTGTTCAACAACTCAATGAGTTTTATCAGAGGCAAACCAATCAGACTATTTGGGTCATCACCCTCTAATTTAGTAAATAAAGCAATGCCTAAGCCTTCGGATTTAAAACTGCCAGCACACTGATAGGGCTTTTCTTGTTTCAGATAAAAGTGAATCTGCTTTTCAGACAATGATCTGAAATGAACAGTAAAAGGTTCTACTAAGTGATGCATCGTTTGGCTTTGAGCGTTATACAAGGCTAAGCCTGTATAGAATGTGGCAGCTTTACCCGAAGCAGATAAAAGTTGTTTTACAGCCGTTTCATGATTGCCGGGTTTACCCAAGATTTTTCCATCTATCACTGCAACCTGGTCAGAACCAATAATGAGTGCTTCAGGGTAGTCTTTAGCAATGGCTAAGGCTTTTTCCTTCGCTAAGCGTTCAACCAGTGATGGGGCAGTTTCCCCTTCAAGTGCAGATTCATCTATATCGGGTGAGTGCTGTATAAAGTCTATCCCCAGCTTTTTTAAAACTTCAGCTCTGAACGGTGAGCTGGAGCCCAGTATTAATGTCTGCATGATATTTTTCAATGTTATTAAGTTTAGGTAATAACTGTGGGCACTGTTCTACCTGTTAGCTCAGCTATATTGGCTAACTGGTTTGCCAGCTCGATAAGCTCAGATAAGGCTGTCTGTGTATCTTGATTTAGTCTATCAGGCCTGTCTTCATAAGATTCGATATATACGCGTAATGTGGCGCCTTCTGTTCCGGTACCTGACAATCTGTAAATAATTCTGTCACCACCTTCAAAGCCAATACGAATGCCTTGTTTTTCAGCGATACTGTTGTCGATAGGGTCATGATAACTAAAGTTATCCGCATAGCTGACAACTCGATCTCCGAACTGTTTCTTTGGCAAGCTTGGGAGCTGAGTTTGCAGATGTTGAATTAACGCTTCTGCTTGTTCAGTAGGAACACCTTCGTAATCATGTCGAGTGTAATAATTCCGCCCAAATTGTTGCCAATGTTGATTAACCAGCTCAGCGACGGACTGATGTTTAACCGCTAAAATATTTAGCCAGAAAAGGACTGCCCACAAGCCATCTTTTTCACGAATATGATTCGAGCCTGTGCCAAAGCTTTCCTCGCCGCAGAGAGTGACGCGATTTGCGTCTAATAAGTTACCAAAGAACTTCCAGCCGGTCGGCGTTTCATGTGATTCGATACCCAGTTTTTCAGCAACGCGATCGGCGGCCTGGCTGGTTGGCATTGAGCGAGCTATACCCGCAATACCAGATTTATAAGCAGGGATGTACTGTGCATTCGCAGCGAGAATCGCCAAGCTATCAGACGGGGTGACAAAAAACTGTTTACCCAGGATCATATTACGATCACCATCGCCATCCGAAGCGGCGCCAAAATCAGGCGCATCATCAGAAAATAATTCTGTAACGAGTTGTTCGGCATAAGTCAGATTCGGATCAGGGTGACCACCACCAAAGTCAGGTAATGGAATACCATTTATCACTGTGCCGGCAGGGGCGCCTAGACGTTTTTCTAAAATCTCAATTGCATAAGGACCGGTGACCGCATGCATGGCATCGAAGCGCATAGAAAAGTTGCTGGAAGTTAGTAGTGCTTGTATGGCACGGAAATCAAAAATAGTTGCCATCAATTCTGTGTAATCGACTACTGAATCAATCACTTCAACACTCATCTCTCCTAAACTCTGCGTGCCTAATTTATGAAGAGCGATATCTGCTGCATTGGATATTTTGTATTGGCTGATTTCAGCTGTTTGTTGATAGATTTGATTGGTAATTGATTCTGGCGCTGGACCGCCATTACTCGTGTTAAATTTTATGCCGAAATCACCATCAATACCCGCGGGGTTATGACTGGCAGATAAAATCAAGCCACCAAAAGCCTGATATTTTCTGATAACGCATGATGCAGCAGGTGTCGACAGAATACCATTTTGACCAACCCAGACATGAGCAAAACCATTGGCTGCTGCCATTTTCAGAATTATCTGTATGGCTGTTTGGTTATAATAACGGCCATCGCCACCGACAACGAGGGTTTTACCTTCACAATCACCCAGCGCGTTAAAAGTCGATTGAATAAAGTTTTCCAGATAGTGGGGTTGTTTAAATACACTTACTTTCTTGCGTAAACCAGAAGTGCCTGGTTTTTGGCCTTCAAAAGGTGTGGTATTTATCGTCGAAATTGGCATAAAAACTTTCCTGAATGAAACAATTGAGCAGCATTATTGCTAGACTCACGCTATTTGAATGTAATCCACTATACTAAGTCCATGAACAAGCCTCAACACATTGATAAAGCGCATTTGATGCGGATGGCAACATACGCTTCTGTGGCGACAGCCATCACTTTGATAATAGCCAAGTTATTTGCCTGGTTCCTGACTGATTCGGTCAGTGTATTAGCTACATTAGTCGATTCTAGTTTGGATGTTTTGGCATCTATTTTAAATATGATTGCCGTACATCACGCATTACAACCAGCAGATAGAGAACATCGTTTTGGTCACGGCAAGGCAGAATCACTCGCTGGTCTGGGGCAATCAATGTTTATCGCAGGGTCTGCTGGTATCCTGCTACTTCAGGCTATAAATCGTCTGTTCAAACCCGAAGCAATGGAGCAGGGGATGACGGTGAGCCTCGCTGTTATGCTGTTTTCTATTGTAGCTACATTAGCATTAATGACATTCCAGAATTATGTCATCAGAAAGACGGACTCAACAGCAATTAAAGCGGATGCCCTTCATTACAAAACAGATTTGTTGGTCAATGGCGGTGTCATCCTGGCATTAGTGCTTAGCATGAATGGCTGGTACTTATCTGACCCTATCATTGCTATCGCCATAGCATTGTTTATTTTGCACAGTGCCTGGGGCATTGTGAAAGAGTCGATTGATTTACTCATGGATCATGAATTGCCGGATGAAGAGCGGGAAAAAATTAGTGCATTGATATTGAATCATCCTCAAGCAAGGGGATTACACGATTTACGGACCCGGCGTTCAGGCACAACGGTCTTTGTACAGCTTCATTTGGAGCTGGATGAAAGACTGACCTTAAGAGAAGCACATGAGATTGCCGATAAACTTGAGCATCAGATAGCTGACTTATTCGATGATGCAGAAGTGATTATCCATGAAGATCCGATTACTCATTTACCGCTAAAGTCATAACATAAAGTGAATACAATACGGTGATGATTTCGTATAATTAGCACACAACAATATTGAGGCCAGTACAATTATTACCTTCGATTTATCCACTCAAATAACCATCGCTATCGCGGTGTGTGTTCTACTAGCTTTAGTGTTTGTGATTAAACGTAAAAGAAAACGCTCACGTTATTCAAGAAAGCTGGAACGTTCATTACAATCAATAAAAAAGCAAGAAGCAAAATCTATTATTATTCCTGACGGTTTAGGTGGGGCGATAGAAATAGAACGTTTACTGCTGATTGAGCAAGGGTTATTGATTATTGAAACATATCCGATGTCAGGACATTTATTTGGTGCCGATCACATAGATCAATGGACACAAATTATCGATGGTAGAAGCTTCAAGTTCACCAATCCACTACATCGGATCTACAACACTAAACACGCGTTACAGTTATTAGCACCGAAAGTCCCAATCTTTTGCCGTATAGTCTTTTCTGAGAATAGTAACTTTCCTAAAGGGAAACCCAGCGAAGTCTCTGTTATCAGAACCTTAGATGAAGATTTGCAGGGGCTTGCTAAGGAACCAAGTGTAAATCAACTTGGAGAGATTGCATGGGAGCGAATCATCAGAATTGCTCGTACTGACGGCCAATCATTGTTGAGGGATGTCAAAATATAATGGAAACCAAACCACTTGTTCTTGCTATTTCATCTCGGGCTTTATTCGATTTGGATGAAAGTCATAGAATCTATGAAGAACAAGGCACAGAGGCTTATTGTAACTATCAAATCGAAAATGAAGATGTGCCTCTGTCACCTGGCGGTGCCTTTAGTTTAGTGCGTAAATTATTGGCATTGAATGATAACAATCCCAATACGCCTAAAGTTGAAATTATTCTGTTATCACGTAATTCTGCCGATACTGGACTACGCGTTTTTAATTCCATACAGCATCATAAATTAGCTATTACTCGTGCGGTATTTACATCAGGTAGCAGTCCGTACAGATATGTAGCGCCTTTTAACGCACATCTATTTTTATCAACCAGTCCTGAAGACGTGGGTATGGCGTTGGAAGCCGGTATTGCTGCCGCCACTATTCTGCCATCACATATCAGAAGTAATAATGACAGTGATCAGCTTAGAATCGCATTTGATGGTGACGCTGTTCTTTTTTCTGATGATTCGGAACGTATTTTCAAAGAAAAAGGCTTGAAAGCTTTCACTGAAAATGAGCAGCAGACCGCGCGTGAACCCTTACCCGGTGGACCATTTAAAGATTTCTTGATGGCACTGAATCAGATTCAGACTGAATACGGTGAGAATGCATCACCTATCAGAACAGCATTAGTCACAGCGCGTTCTGCGCCTGCACATGAACGTGTTATTCGTACTCTAAGAGCATGGGATATACGAATTGACGAAGCTATATTCCTGGGAGGAATGGATAAAGGCCCGTTTTTGAAATCATTCGGTGCGGATATCTTTTTTGATGACCAGGAAAAGCATTGTCAATCCGCTGTGGAACATGTTGCTACCGGACATGTTCCGCATGGTGTTGCAAATCAAAAAAAAGCGCAGGATTAACCTCTAGTGGTCAATGCATCGATATCTGATTGGATAAAACAACTCAGTGAAGAGGATATGCCAATCTTTGCTGGCACTGTGGCAAATGTCACCAAGGCATTACATAGTGGTAAAAGTTCAGCATCAGATGTGGCTAATATTATTCTTCAGGATGCCTCTTTAACCAGTCGGGTTTTGAAGGCAGCCAATACCGTTCATTTCAATCCAACCAGACACAGCATCAGCACTGTTTCTCGTGCAGTAATGGTCATGGGGTTTGATCAAATAAAAGTCATTACACTGTCAATGGCGCTCATTGATAATCTGAGAGTAGGTGAACAACGCGCCCAGTTGATTCAAGAAATGGCTTTTGCATTTCATGCAGCTACTCAAGCACAAGAGTTTGCAAAACAGTTGAAGTTAGACGACGCCGAAGATATTTTTGTTGCGACCTTACTTTCACGTCTTGGCTATATGGCATTTTGGGCATTTGCTGGTGAAGAAAGCCTGACACTGTTGAATGAAATGCATGAAGGAATAGAGTCAACCAAGGCAGAGCTGAAAGTGTTGGGCTTCAGACTGACTGACTTAACAAAAACCCTCTGTCATGATTGGTCATTAGGCGAGTTACTTAATGACTATTTGAATAATCGCTTGTCGGCAAAAAATACCAAGGTTATTTCTCTGGCTGTTGATATTGCAACAACAGCACAGCAGGGATGGAAGCAGGTAGAGCTAGAAACAGTATCTAAGCGTGTGGCTCAAATTTGTGATGTGTCAGTTGAAAAAGCAAAAAAATTAGTTCTATCTAATGTGAACAAATCGAAAGAGCTGACAGTGCTATATGGAAGCGAACAAATCAGCAGGGCAATTCTGTTACCCGACCATATCGATGAAGCTGAAGCCTTACCAAAGCTTGATATTCCTGATGTTCTGAATGATTTTTCTGCTCCCGATTTTGACTATCTAATGAGAGTGTCACAAGAGATGACACAGGTACTACAAGAGCTGCCGCTACCATCAATCAGTATTGTCCTGGAAATGACGCTTGAAGGACTCACGCGCGGTTTGGGTATGGATCGGGCTGTGTTCATGTTGCTGAATGAGACACGAACAAAGTTAACCTGCAAAACAGGGCTAGGAAAACAGGTCGATGAGCTTAAACAGCAGTTAATTATTGATCTGGCTTCCAATCAGGTATTTAAAAGAGTAGTAGAGCAGCGTCAGTCTTTATTTCTAGAGAAAAGTAACGAAGACAATATTTCCAAACAAATCAGAGCCATGCTAGAAGGGTCAGCGTATTTGCTCATGCCTGTGGTGGTAAAAAATAAAGTTATTGGCTTGTTTATGGCCGATCGAAGTTCGAGCAAGCGAGATATTTCTCAGCAAGAATTCATTGCATTTCAGCAGTTTTGCCAGCAAACGAACATGGGAATTAGTTTTTTAGCGATTCAAGGCTAGTTTTATCGAAATGTTATCGCTATAATAGCCGACTTCTTTCAGGCATCAGGCATGCCTGATAAATGATTATGCGAGAGTGGCGGAATTGGTAGACGCGCTGGATTTAGGTTCCAGTAGGGTAACCTGTGAGAGTTCGAGTCTCTCCTCTCGTACCATTACTACAATAGGCGGATGGCTAAACCGCCATGCCTAAATCCCCATGTTTGAGGTTAGAGAATGCAAGTTACTGTAGAAAACGTGAGCGAACTTGGTCGCCGTATGACCGTCACAGTCGAAGATGCCAATATCGAACAAGCAGTACAGGAACGCCTTAAGTCAATTAGACCTAATGTGAAAATGGCGGGTTTCCGTCCCGGCAAAGTACCGATGAACATGGTCGCTAAAACACACGGACCATCTGCACGTCGTGAAGTTATTGACTCTCTTGTTCAGGAAAGCATGCGTGAAGCCTTCACCCAAGAAGGTGTTAACCCAGCAAGTCCTCCACATATCGATAGTATGGATGAAAAAGGCAGTAACTTTATCTATACCCTCAACTACGAAGTCTTCCCTGAAGTAGAAAGTGTCAAACTTGATGACATTACACTGGAAAAAACAGTTGCTGAAGTGACTGATGAAGATGTAGATCGTATGTTGGAAACTTTACGTGAACAACGTATGTCTTGGGAACCACTAAAACGTGGCGCGAAAGAAGGCGATGGCATTACTATAGATTTCGTTGGCACCATTGACGGTGAAGAATTCCAGGGCGGCAAAGGTCAGGATGTGTTACTCGAATTAGGCGAAGGACGTATGTTGCCTGAGTTCGAAGAACAATTAATTGGTAAAAAAGCCGATCAGGAAGTTGAAGTTACATTAACTTTCCCTGAAGATTACCGTGCAGAGCACTTACAAGGTAAAGAAGCTAAATTTGCTGTTACCGTCAAACAAGTTGCTAAGAAAAAATTACCTAAACTGGATAAAGAGTTTGCTGAACTGTGTGGTGTCGAAGATGGCATCGCTGCACTGAAAAAAGAAGTGCGTGCCAATATGGAACGGGAACTGAAATCAGCATTAAAAACACTGAATAAACGTAAAGCGATGGATTCATTGGCCAAAAACAATGAAATTGCTTTACCGTCAGCCCCTGTTGAACGTGAAGCACAATATCTTGTTGAGCAAGCAAAAAACAATCTCCGCAATCAGGGCGTAAATGTTGAAGGTTTACCTTTCAATCCTGATAATTTTAAAGAAAATGCAGAAAAGCGCGTTAAGTTAAGCCTTTTGATTGGTAAGATTATTTCTGATAACGAAATCCGTCCTGACGAAGATCGCGTAAAAGAAGCTATTGACGCCATTGCGGCTAGCTACGAAGATCCAGAAGAAGTTGTTACCTTCTACATGAATAATCAAGAAAGACTGTCTGAAATCCAAATGACAGTTGTAGAGGACATGGTAGTTGAATGGATTTATGACCATGTTAAAGTAGAAGAGAGTACATCGACATTCTCAGACGTCGTTAATGCAGTATCGAACTAATTAACAACGCTGATATTGAATGCAGCCCGTACTCATGTGAAATGGGTATGGGCTGTTTTTTTATTGGGACCTTGAAATTAGGATGGTTATGACAAATAAATTTTCTGGTGAAGAAACCAGTATGATTCAAAACGCACTGGTGCCTATTGTCGTTGAGCAAACATCTCGTGGTGAACGCTCATATGACATTTTTTCTCGTTTATTAAAAGAACGTGTCATATTTTTAGTCGGCCCTGTTGAAGATCAAATGGCTAACCTGGTCGTTGCCCAGTTGTTATTCCTTGAATCAGAAAATCCTGATAAAGACATTCATCTATATATCAATTCACCTGGTGGTGCAGTAACGGCAGGTTTAGCTATTTACGATACCATGCAGTTTATTAAACCTAATGTCAGTACATTGTGTATCGGTCAGGCCGCCAGTATGGGCGCGGTTCTTTTAGCCGGTGGCGCAGAAGGAAAGCGTTATTGTCTGCCTAATTCACGTATCATGGTGCACCAGCCATTAGGTGGTTTCCAGGGGCAAGCTTCTGATTTTGATATTCACGCAAAAGAAATTCTGAGTATTCGTGATCGTTTAAACGGAATTCTTGCCAAGCATACTGGTCAAGATATAGAAGCAATTCGTAAAGATACTGACCGTGATAACTTCATGAACGGTGAACAAGCTGTCGAATATGGTTTAATTGACTCAGTATTAACAAGCCGACCTACAGAATAAGCAATCTCGGCCGATAAAATTTATAGATGACGCGTAAGGTAGTAAAAATATGAGCGACGACAAAAATAACGATGATAAATTACTTTATTGCTCTTTTTGTGGAAAAAGTCAGCACGAAGTAAAAAAATTAATCGCTGGTCCATCTGTATTTGTTTGTGACGAATGCGTCGATCTATGCAATGACATTATTCGTGAAGAAATGCAGGAAATGGCAACAGAAGAAGCCGAAAGTAAATTACCTACACCTCGCGAAATTAATGATGCACTAGATAATTATGTGATCGGACAGGAACGTGCTAAGCGTTACCTTTCTGTTGCGGTTTATAACCATTACAAACGTCTTCGTACGGCTAATAAAGATAACGACGTAGAGCTGTCTAAAAGTAATATTCTTCTGATCGGTCCTACCGGTAGCGGTAAAACGTTGTTAGCTGAGACATTAGCCAGGCAGTTAAACGTGCCTTTTACTATGGCTGATGCAACCACGCTTACAGAAGCGGGTTATGTAGGTGAAGACGTTGAAAATATCATCCAGAAGCTGCTGCAAAAATGTGATTATGACGTTGATAAAGCAGAGACTGGCATTGTCTATATTGATGAGATAGACAAAATTTCTCGCAAATCAGACAATCCATCAATAACTCGCGATGTGAGTGGTGAAGGTGTTCAACAGGCATTGCTGAAATTGATTGAGGGAACGATTGCCTCTGTACCACCACAAGGCGGTCGCAAACATCCTCAACAAGAGTTCTTACAGGTAGATACAAGTAAAATTTTATTTATCTGTGGTGGTGCTTTTGCTGGTTTGGATAAAGTTATCAGAAATCGTACCCAAAAAGGGGGTATTGGCTTCTCTGCTGAAGTAAAAAGTGTGGATGACAATAAGCCATTGAGTGAGTCATTACGGACGGTCGAGCCTGAAGATCTTATTCAATATGGTCTTATTCCAGAGTTTGTTGGTCGCCTACCGGTAGTTGCTACATTGGATGAGCTAGACGAAAAAGCATTGGTTCAGATTCTAACTGAACCTAAAAATGCACTAACTAAGCAGTATCAACAATTATTCAATATGGAAAATGCTGAACTTGAGTTCAGAGATGATGCATTAAGAGCTATCGCCAGAAAAGCTATGGAGAGAAAAACAGGCGCTCGTGGTTTACGATCTATCATTGAAAATGTGTTGCTTGATACTATGTTTGAGTTACCGTCAGCAGATAACGTTTCCAAAGTAGTGATTGATGAAAGTGTGATTGCTGGTGAGAATTCACCTATTTTGATTTACGAAGATCAAAGCACTGATATGGCCTCTGGCGATAAATAATCAGTTAACTATACCGTTGTATCTGCACATTAAATCAAGCATACGATTTCTGTATGCTTGATTTTTTATTGTCTGACCCCATATTGAATTCATGTCCTAAATTGGGTGTCTACAGACACATGTAAGAGGTTTGCCTTAATGGAAAATGAACTAACTACCACTTCAAACGATAACAACATAAAGGTTGTTCCTGTTTTACCTTTACGTGACGTTGTCGTGTATCCCTATATGGTGATACCACTTTTTGTTGGTAGAGATAAATCTATCAAAGCCCTTGAGTCGGCAACGGACGAAAGTAAACAAATCCTGTTGGTTGCACAAAAAGATTCATCAGAAGATACGCCTGACTCTGATGGTTTATATGAAACAGGAACACTGGCAAATATCTTACAACTACTGAAACTGCCTGACGGTACGGTTAAAGTATTGGTCGAAGGTGTACAGCGTGCAAATGTGGTTTATTTCCATAATCATGATACGCATACAGAAGCCGAAGTGGCACCATTTATTGATGATATCGAAGATGACCGTGAAGCCGATGTTCTAATGCGAACGTTGCTGGGTCAATTTGAACAATACGTCAAATTAAATAAAAAGATTCCACCTGAGGTGATTTCATCGCTTTCGAGTATCGAAGACGTGTCGCGCATGTCTGATACTGTTGCTGCTCATATGACACTGAAGCTTGAAGATAAGCAAATGTTACTTGAGATGAGTGATGTAAAAGCGCGCGTTGAGAAGTTAATGGCTTTCCTTGAAGGTGAGATTGATATTCAGCAGATTGAAAAACGTATTCGTAACCGTGTTAAAAAGCAAATGGAAAAAAGCCAGCGCGAATACTATCTAAATGAACAGCTCAAAGCCGTTCAGAAAGAGTTAGGCGAAATAGACGAATCAGCAAACGAGACGGATGAGCTTGCTGCGAATATCGAAAAAGCCGGCATGCCGGCCGAAGCACGTGCAAAAGCGGAATCAGAATTGAAAAAGCTTCGCATGATGTCGCCAATGTCTGCAGAAGCGACTGTAGTTAGAAACTATATTGAATCGTTATTGGAAGTGCCTTGGAAAAAACGCTCAAGAGTGACTTTGGATTTGCACAAGGCTGAAGAGGTCTTGGATGAAGACCATTACGGTCTTGAAAAAGTCAAAGAGCGTATCGTTGAATATCTTGCAGTCCAGAAACGTGTAAAAAAATCAAAAGGTCCCATTCTTTGCTTGGTCGGTCCTCCTGGTGTGGGCAAAACATCGATTGCACAATCTATCGCGCGGGCGACTAATCGTAAGTTCACCCGAATGGCTTTAGGCGGTGTTAGAGATGAAGCTGAAATCCGTGGTCATCGTCGCACATACATAGGTTCTATGCCTGGTAAAGTCATACAGAATATTTGTAAAACAGAAGTAAAAAATCCTTTATTTCTGCTTGATGAAATAGACAAAATGGCTCAAGACTTTCGCGGTGACCCTGCATCAGCATTACTTGAAGTGCTTGATCCTGAGCAAAATTCAACGTTCGCCGATCATTATTTAGAAGTTGAATATGATTTATCCGACGTTATGTTTGTCTGTACTGCAAATACATTGAATATCCCCGATGCATTACGTGATCGTATGGAGATTATTCGTCTTGCGGGCTACACAGAAGATGAAAAACTCAATATCGCCATGAAATATCTTTTACCTAAAGCGATTAAAGACAATGGTCTTAAAGCTGAGGAAATTGATATTCAGGAAGATGCCGTCATGGAAATTATTCGTCGTTATACCCGGGAGGCTGGCGTACGTAATTTACAACGTGAAATTTCAAAAATCTGCCGTAAATTAGTGAAACAAATTATTACTGAGCAGCCAAAAGAAAAAGTTATCGTGACTGCCGATAATATCGAAACATACTTAGGTGTATATCACTATCAGTATGGTGTGGCTGAAGAAAGTGATCGTGTCGGTCAGGTAACCGGATTAGCCTGGACTGAAGTCGGTGGTGAGCTATTAACGATCGAATCAGCTATTATGCCAGGCAAAGGTAAGTCTGCTTATACCGGTAAATTAGGTGATGTTATGCAGGAATCTATCCAGGCGGCTACAACGGTTGTTCGGTCTCGTTCAACAGAGTGGGGCATTAGTGAAGATTTTCTTCAAACACATGATCTTCATATCCACGTACCTGAAGGTGCTACACCGAAAGATGGTCCAAGTGCTGGTATTGGTATGTGTACCGCATTAGTCTCGGCTATCACTGGCATTCCTGTCAAAGCGAATGTAGCTATGACGGGTGAAATTACGCTGCGTGGTGAAGTATTAGCCATTGGTGGACTAAAAGAAAAACTGTTAGCTGCTCATCGAGGTGGAATAGATACAGTATTAATTCCTCACGATAACGTTAAGGATTTAAAGGAAATTCCTGAAAATGTTAAACAAGGTTTAACTATCATTCCTGTTAAATGGATCTATGAAGTGCTCGATGTTGCCTTACAGCATATGCCTTCAGCCAATAACGAAACGGGAGTTATTGCCTCTGATAAAAATAAGTATCATGAGGTAAACTCACCCAATCATCATTAATCACTGGAGCAAGCAATGACACTGGTACAAAAGCAACGCTTGATAGGGGCTGCCTTATTACTCTTTGTTATCGGTGTTATTGCTTGGTTGTTATTAGCTTCTGTTGCAAAGAACGATATCGACGATATCGTGGATAAGCCAATTCCTTTTGATTCCATCATTGAGCCTTTAGATGATGAACCGGAACGTGTTGAACCGCCCGTGACACCTCAGGAGGTTGCACCGACTACGCAGTCAGATGACACATCAGTAAATAAAGACAATGAAAAGCTGACTGAAAAGGAACATACTGCTCCAGCTCCAGCTCCAGCTCCAGCTCCAGCTCCAGCTCCAGCTCCAGCTCCAGCTCCAGCTCCAGCTCCAGCTCCAGCTCCAGCTCCAGCTCCAGCTCCAGCTCCAGCTCCAGCTCCAGCTCCAGCTCCAGCTCCAGCTCCAGCTCCAGCTCCAGCTCCAGCTCCAGCTCCAGCTCCAGCTCCAGCTCCAGCTCCAGCTCCAGCTCCAGCTCCAGCTCCAGCTCCAGCTCCAGCTCCAGCTCCAGCTCCAGCTCCAGCTCCAGCTCCAGCTCCAGCTCCAGCTCCAGCTCCAGCTCCAGCTCCAGCTCCAGCTCCAGCTCCAGCTCCAGCTCCAGCTCCAGCTCCAGCTCCAGCTCCAGCTCCAGCTCCAGCTCCAGCTCCAGCTCCAGCTCCAGCTCCAGCTCCAGCTCCAGCTCCAGCTCCAGCTCCAGCTCCAGCTCCAGCTCCAGCTCCAGCTCCAGCTCCAGCTCCAGCTCCAGCTCCAGCTCCAGCTCCAGCTCCAGCTCCAGCTCCAGCTCCAGCTCCAGCTCCAGCTCCAGCTCCAGCTCCAGCTCCAGCTCCAGCTCCAGCTCCAGCTCCAGCTCCAGCTCCAGCTCCAGCTCCAGCTCCAGCTCCAGCTCCAGCTCCAGCTCCAGCTCCAGCTCCAGCTCCAGCTCCAGCTCCAGCTCCAGCTCCAGCTCCAGCTCCAGCTCCAGCTCCAGCTCCAGCTCCAGAAAAGGCTGCAGAACAAAAAAATGAGATTTTATGGGTTTTACAATTAGCCAGCTTTGGCGTACGTGATAATGCAGATGCATTATCAAAAGAACTGGAGTCCATGGGATACAATCCATTAATTGAAATTGTGAAAACGGATAAAAACCCGATTTACCGTGTTCGTCTACAGCCTGTGGCAGATCGCGATAAATTAGAAAAAACAGCAAAAATGCTCAGCGAGAAACTCAAGTTATCTACGCAAATTTTGCAATATCAACCTTAATCTTTGTGTCTAAAACAGACAATGAAATATAACTGTAAAAATACTGGGTTGTTGTTGGTTAATCTGTTAAAATTCACGGTTTAGATCGCAGCTCGTTGCGGGGTAACTATGGTTTGGGTTGACTATCTGATAATAGGTCTGATTTTTTTGTCGGCCGCTATCAGTATCGTCCGGGGCTTTATGAAAGAAGTGCTTTCATTAGCTAGTTGGATTTTAGCTTTCTGGGTAGCCATACTTTTTTACTCGAATCTGTCTACCTTACTAGCTGACTATATATCGACACCATCCATACGATTATTTCTGGCTTTTTTTGTCTTATTTGCAGTGACATTGATTCTTGGCGCTATGGTCAATCACTTAATATCTCAAGTTGTTGAAAAAACCGGGCTTACCGGTACTGACCGTGCTTTGGGTATTATCTTTGGTTTGATACGAGGTGTCGCCATTGTCACTATCTTGGTTCTAGCTGCTGGTGCGACACCAATGCCAGCAGACAGTTGGTGGCAAAACTCTATCTTGCTAGAGCATTTCATCAAACTAGCGGTTTGGGTGCGTGATCTGTTACCAGCAGATATCGCTCAACATATCAACTACAATTAACTTCCTGACAGGGCAAACTATGTGCGGAATTATTGGTATTGTGGGTCATTCTGAGGTTAACCAGGCCTTATATGATGGATTGACCGTACTGCAACATCGAGGACAGGATGCTGCTGGAATTATGACTTGCGACGATGATGGCAAGTTTTTCCTACGTAAGGATAATGGACTCGTTAAAGATGTTTTCCACACCCGTCATATGATTCGTCTTAAAGGCAAGATGGGGATTGGTCATATTCGCTATCCCACTGCAGGTTGTTCAACCTCAGCTGAGTCACAACCATTTTATGTGAACTCACCCTTTGGTATTGCTCTGGCACATAATGGCAATCTAACCAATACAAAAGTATTGAAAGACGAATTGTTCCAGACGGACCGTCGTCATCTCAACACTGATTCTGATTCTGAAGTGCTACTCAATGTGCTGGCTCATGAATTACAAAATAGTTCTAAGCTGACACCACTGCCTGAAGACATTTTCAAAGCCGTTGCTCAAGTGCATCGTCGTTGTAAAGGCGCTTATGCCGCTGTTGCGATGATTTCTGGTGTTGGTGTCATGGCTTTTCGTGATCCATACGGTATTCGCCCAGCTGTCATTGGCAAACGTGAAACAGCGCAGGGGACTGAATATGTTGTGGCTTCTGAGAGTGTCGCTGTTGACATCCTGGACTATGAATTAGTTCGTGATATTGAGCCAGGTGAATGTGTTTTTATTGATACAAAAGGCAACTTTTATTCTCAACAGTGTGCTGATAATCCCATCAAGTCGCCATGTATTTTTGAATATGTTTATTTTGCCAGACCTGATTCTATGATGGACGGCATCTCTGTTCACAAAAGTCGGATGCGTATGGGGACAAAACTGGCCCATAAAATTAAACGTGAGTTTCCGGATCATGATATTGATGTGGTTATCCCGATTCCAGATACAAGCCGTAGCGCTGCATTGCAGTTATCATACGATCTAGGCGTGGTGTATAGAGAAGGTTTTATCAAAAATCGCTATATAGGCAGAACGTTTATTATGCCTGGTCAAACCATGCGTAAAAAATCTGTCCGTCAAAAATTAAATGCGATTGATTTGGAGTTTAGAGGGAAAAATGTACTGTTAGTCGATGACTCTATTGTTCGTGGCACAACATCACAGCAAATTGTTCAGATGGCAAGAGATGCGGGCGCTAATAAAGTCTATCTGGCTTCAGCAGCCCCACCGGTTCGTTTCCCGAATGTCTATGGTATCGATATGCCATCTGCAAATGAGTTTGTGGCACATGACAGAAGTGTCGAAGAAATTTCCAAGGAACTTGGCGTAGATTGGCTTGTTTATCAGGATCTGCCAGATCTGGTCTCAGCTATTAATAAAAAGAGCGATGTTGAACGCTTTGATACCTCTTGTTTTGATGGGGAGTACATCACGGGAGATATTGATGCCAATTATCTATATTACATCGATGCGATGCGAAATGACCTCAGTAAACAGACATCTGATAAAAGTAATGCTGTAATTGAGCTACATAACAATTAAGATTATGAAGCCATATACGTATCCACTTTGCTGTTTTTCGATATTTCTTATATAATCCCGTCGATTATGCACCAGCAATTGCCAAAAGAAATAGATCCGTTTCGTTTTGCTCATAATGGGCGAGAGCTTGAAGGGGAAATTGAACTGACATCTTTGTCACGTTTGAAACCCTCTCTCTTCAATGATGCGGGTACGGTTAAGGTCAAGATGCGATTTGATATTGATCAAATCGGGACTCCCTATATGCAGGGTCAGTTTGTCACAGAGTTGTCGATGACATGTGAGCGTTGTATGGGAGAGCTGCTTTACCCAATAACAATAGAAACATTGTTGGGTTTGGTAAAACATGAACGCTTAGTCAGTAAATTATCTGAGCAATACGAGCCTTGGATAATTGATGAATCGGAGTTTGTGAACCCTGCTGATGTTGTGGAAGATGAGTTAATTTTGGCACTTCCCCTAGTGCCTAAACATGATTTTGATTGTTTGCCGAAAGAGGTATGGCAATCTGGGGACGAAGAGGTAGGGGAGAAACCTGAAAAACAGGCATCTCCGTTCGCAGTATTATCTGCATTGAAATCAAAAAAATAATTTTGAATTTTTAAAAGGCTTAGGAGTTTTTAGTCATGGCTGTTCAACAAAACAAAAAAAGTGCATCACGTCGTGGAATGCGTCGTTCACATGATGCCTTAACCGAAACAACATTATCTGTTGATTCAACTTCTGGTGAATTACACCGTCGTCATCATGTGTCAGCTGATGGCTATTACCGTGGTCGTAAAGTTGTTGCGGATAAAAGCGAATAAGGCATAAAAACAATTGAGCCTGACGATATCAATTGATGCAATGGGCGGGGATCACGGACCTCAAGTCGTGATCCCCGCTGCCATATCAGCATTAAAAAAACATCCGGATGTCACATTAATTCTTGTCGGTGATGAACAAACAATTCATTCTCACCTTCAAAAAAATAATGTAGATAACGAACCCCGCTTAATTGTTCATCATGCTTCACAGCAAGTAGAGATGGATGAGTCACCATCGCAAGCATTACGCGGGAAGAAAGATTCTTCTATGCGTGTAGCGATTAACTTAGTTAAAGAGGGGCGAGCAGCCGCTTGCGTAAGTGCAGGTAATACTGGTGCATTGATGGCAACAGCCAGATTTGTACTAAAAACATTACCAGGTATCGAAAGACCGGCTATCGTTTCAGCTTTACCAACAATGAAAGGACATACCTATGTGCTGGACTTGGGGGCAAATGTTGATTCGAGTGCTGCACATTTAGTCCAGTTTGCCTTAATGGGCTCTGTTCTCGCTGAACTTGTGGATGGTAAAGACAAACCTAAAGTTGGTTTACTCAATATCGGTTCTGAAGAGATAAAAGGTAATGAACGGGTAAAAGAAGCATCACGCCTGTTAGAGCAGACTGATCTTAATTACATCGGTTATGTCGAAGGTGATGGTTTATACCATGGTGAAGCCGATGTGCTTGTTTGTGACGGTTTTGTCGGTAACGTTGCTCTAAAAACCAGTGAAGGTGTCGTTCATATGATTCGTCATTATTTACGGCAATCATTTTCGCGTAATTGGCTCACTAAATTAGCAGGTTTAATTGCTTCACCTGTATTAAAACATTTCCGTAATGAGTTAGATCCCCGTGCCTATAACGGTGCAAACCTGATTGGTTTGCAAGGTATCGTGATTAAAAGTCACGGTGGTGCCGATGAGTTTGCTTTCGCTAACGCTATCAATATTGCGATTATCGAAGCCGCTAAGGATGTACCAAAAAATATAACTAAACACCTGGAAGTGTTGCTGGAAGGACAAGTATTGTGATGTATTCTCGTATCGCGGGTACTGGCAGTTATTTGCCAGAAAAAGTACTCAGCAATCATGATCTTGAGTCTATGGTCGAAACCAGTGACCAATGGATTACTGATCGGACGGGAATAAAAGAACGTCATATTGCTGCCGAGAACGAAACCACAACAGATCTTGCATACCAAGCCTCTGTTAAAGCCATTGAAGCTGCCGGAATCACGAATAATGAGATTGATCTCATTATCGTTGCGACCACCACACCTACCCAAATATTTCCAAGTACAGCCTCATTATTACAAGCGAAACTTGATATCGCTGGTTGTCCGGCATTTGATGTACAAGCTGTTTGTACTGGATTTGTATATGCACTGACCATTGCTGATAAATTCATTAAAGCAGGTGGTGTGAAAAATGTTCTAGTGGTCGGTGCAGAAACCATCTCGCGTATTATTGACTGGTCAGATAGAAATACTTGTGTATTATTTGGGGATGGTGCTGGAGCAGTCGTTCTTCAGGCATCACAACAACCTGGCATTATTTCTACGCATATTCACTCCGATGGCAGTTTCAGCAGTTTATTACAGGTGCCAGCAGGCCCAGGTTCGGATGCTACTGATGATTCTGCTTATATCGATATGCAAGGTAATGAAGTCTTTAAGGTTGCAGTAAAAACCCTTAGCAGCATTGTTGATGAAACATTGGAAGCCAATCAGCTGGATAAAACTGCTGTTGACTGGCTTATTCCTCATCAGGCTAACATTCGTATTATTGCTGCTACAGCAAGAAAGTTACAGATGTCGATGGATAGAGTGGTTGTCACGGTTGATAAACATGGCAATACCTCAGCGGCATCTATTCCCTTAGCCCTCGACGTTGCTGTTCGTGACGGTCGTATAAAACGTGGTGAAACTTTATTGTTTGAAGCCTTTGGTGGCGGATTTACATGGGGTTCAGCGCTTATTCAATACTGATATATTCAGGGGTAATGAATGAAATCAGCTTTTGTCTTTCCCGGTCAGGGATCTCAATCTGTAGGTATGCTTGCTGAGATCGCAGCAGAATACAGCATCGTAAAACAAACATTCCAAGAAGCTTCAGATGCCTTAGCTTATGACGTCTGGAACTTGCTATCTAATGGTCCTGAAGAACGCTTAAATCAAACTGATCGTACTCAGCCAATAATGTTGACTGCTGGTATTGCTATGTGGCGTGTCTGGCAATCAGTTTCAGATATAAAACCGGCGTATTTCGCTGGTCATAGTCTCGGTGAATATACAGCGCTTGTCGCCGCCGATGCAATCGATTTTACTGATGCAGTCAAGCTGGTTGAATTACGTGGCCAATATATGCAACAAGCTGTGCCTGCTGGCGAAGGGGCGATGGCCGCTATACTGGGGTTGGATGATGATGTGGTACGCGAGGTGTGTAATGAAGCATCAGCCGCAGGCGTTGTCGAGGCAGTAAATTTTAATTCGCCTGGACAGGTCGTTATCGCAGGTTCTGCCGAAGCGGTTAAAAAAGCAACTGAAATAGCATCTGATAAAGGCGCTAAACGTGCTCTGATATTGCCAGTAAGCGTGCCATCACATTGTGCACTTATGCAGCCAGCCGCCGAGCAGTTAGCTAATAAACTCAATGAAATAGATATCCGCATGCCCACGACACCCGTTATTCATAATGCGAGTGTGACATCTGCTGTCGATGTCGATGCTATTAAATCATTGCTGGCGCAACAATTATATAGCCCGGTTCGCTGGGTCGAAACTATCCAGTGGCTTGCCGCGCAAAATGTAGATCACATTGTGGAATGTGGACCAGGTAAAGTTTTAGCTGGTTTGACTAAACGTATTGATAAGTCTCTTACCGCATTACCTTTATTTGATATAGCGACGCTTGAAAAAACTCAGCAAGCATTAGGAGAATAGAATGAGCTTAGATGGAAAAATTGCTCTGGTGACTGGAGCGACACGTGGTATTGGTAAAGCTATTGCACTTAGTTTAGGTGAGCAAGGCGCTACAGTGATTGGTACAGCAACCTCTGAAAGCGGTGCTGCAACAATCACTGATTTTCTTAAAGAGGCGAACATTAATGGGCGTGGTATCGTTCTTAATGTTACTGATGCCGATGCCATTGATAATGTGGTCTCTACCATAGAAAATGAATTTGGCGCACCAGAAATTCTGGTGAATAATGCGGGTATTACGCGTGATAATTTATTAATGCGTATGAAAGATGAAGAGTGGGATGACATTATCAACACCAATCTGACACCAATATTTAAGCTGAGTAAACGTTGCCTTAGAGCGATGACTAAAGCTCGTTGGGGACGAATCATTACCATTACCTCAGTCGTTGGTGCAATGGGTAATGCTGGACAAACTAACTACGCTGCAGCAAAAGCTGGGGTCATTGGTTTTAGTAAGTCTTTGGCTCGTGAAGTGGGTGCTCGAGGTATCACTGTCAATACAGTCGCACCAGGCTTTATTGATACGGATATGACCAGTTCTTTACCAGAAGCACATAAAACGGCACTGCTTGAACAAGTGCCTGTAAAACGTTTGGGTGCACCAGAAGAGATTGCTGCTGCAGTGAGCTATCTGGCGAGTATGAATGCCAGTTATGTTACGGGAGAAACATTACATGTCAACGGTGGCATGTATATGAGTTAATGATCACTAAGTGATTATTAATTAAGAATTTTATTTTTGAGTCAAGCAAGGTAATCGCCATTTAGCTTGTCTCAATGGTGCAGGCACTATAAAATGCCTGCACATTGTTTGATGTATTAACCACCAAAGGAAATATTAGTTATGAGTGATATCGAAGCTCGCGTAAAAGAAATTGTTGTTGAACAATTAGGTGTCAACGCTGATGAAGTAACTGCGGATGCTTCATTTATCGACGACCTGGGCGCAGACTCTCTGGATACAGTAGAGTTGGTTATGGCTTTGGAAGAAGCTTTCGAATGTGAAATCCCAGACGAAGAAGCTGAGAAAATCACTACAGTTAAAGAAGCTGTTTCTTATATTAACGCACATCAGTCTTAATATAATCAAAAGCGCTTATGATAGCCGTCTAGTGTGTGAAAGCATGCTAGGCGGCTATGTCATGTATACCTGTAGGTTTGAGGGGAAAACCTGATGTCTAAAAGACGCGTTGTCATTACTGGCCTTGGTGCTGTTACTCCAGTTGGACTAACGGTAAAAGAAAGCTGGGAAAATATTGTTGCAGGTAAAAGTGGTGTTGCACCGCTGACCTTGTTTGATGTCTCAGAATTTAGTGTTCGCTTCGGTGCAAGTGTCAAAAACTTTGATGTCACAACCGTAATTCCAAAAAAAGATGCTAAAAAAATGGATACCTTTATCCATTATGGTATTGCCGCAGCTAAAGAAGCGATTGAAGATTCTGGTTTAGTGGTGACTGATGAGAATGCTGAACGAATTGGTGTAGCCATTGGTTCAGGTATCGGCGGTTTACCCGGCATTGAGTCTGGTTATGACAGTTATTTAAGTGGTGGACCTCGCAAGATTTCCCCATTTTTCGTACCGAGTAACATTATCAATATGATTTCAGGTAATTTATCGATCATGTACGGTATGAAAGGTCCTAATACAGCCATCGTGACAGCGTGTTCAACAGGAACACACTGCATTTCAGCGGCTGGTCGTATGATTCAATACGGTGATGCGGATGTCATGATTGCCGGTGGTGCTGAAATGGCTACATCTAAAACAGGGCTAGGTGGATTTGCTGCTGCACGCGCTTTATCTACACGCAATGATGACCCTGCTGCTGCTAGTCGTCCTTGGGATAAAGACCGTGACGGTTTTGTTCTTGGTGATGGTGCTGGCGTGATTGTGCTGGAAGAATATGAACATGCTGTAAAACGTGGTGCCACAATTTATGCAGAGTTAGTTGGCTCAGGCATGAGTAGTGATGCTTATCACATGACATCGCCTTCTGAAGGTGGTGAAGGTGCGGCTCGTTGTATGGTAAACGCGATGAAAGATGCCGGCATTAATGCGGATGAAGTCGACTATATTAATGCGCACGGAACATCAACACCAGCAGGCGATGCTGCTGAAACCCAAGCCATCAAAAAAGCGATGGGTGATGCTGCTAATAATGTTGCGATCAGCTCGACCAAATCAATGATTGGTCATTTGCTAGGTGCGGCAGGTGGTGTAGAAGCTGTGTTCAGTCTCTTATCTATCCGTGATCAGGTTGCACCGCCCACCATCAATCTCGATAATCAGGATGAAACATGTGATCTTGATTATGTACCCAATACGGCAAGACAAATGAAAATTGACGTGGCAATGTCAAATTCATTTGGATTTGGCGGCACCAACGGTACTGTCATATTTAAAAAGTTAAGTTAAGCTGAGTAAGCCGGTGATTCTGATAAATGGTCAACCTGAAACAATGCTATCAGTAGCAGACCGTGGCCTTCAGTATGGCGACGGTCTGTTCGAAACGATACCATTTCGACATGGTAGGCTTGAATACCTCAAAGAGCATACAGAGCGTTTGTTACGAGGTTGTAAACGCCTGCAGATAGACTTTAATGATATAGCAGCATTAGAGCGAGAGTTGCTTATTGTTTGCAATCAAATATCCGGTGATGGTGTGATTAAAATTATCATCACTCGAGGCTCTGGCGGACGAGGGTATAAACCACCTATAGACTCAACACCTCAACGCATCATCACTTTTCACCCTTTGCCAGATTATCCGCTCAATCGTCAATCAGGTATCACTGTCCAACTGTGTTCGACGCGTTTGGCAAAAAATCCATTACTAGCGGGAATAAAACATTTAAACCGTCTGGAGCAAGTGATTGCCAGAAATGAATGGGATTCAGCAGATATTGCTGAAGGATTAATGCTGAACTATGACGATGAACTTATTGAAGGAACAATGAGCAATGTATTCCTGGTCAGTGATGGCTGTTTATTCACTCCAAATCTGAATAGCTGTGGTATTGAAGGAGTCATGCGTGAGCGCATATTGGCACTAGCCTGTACTTTAGATATACCTCATGAGATAGTCACATTAACATTGGATGATCTCTATCAAGCGGATGAAGTGTTTGTCACGAATAGTCTTATCAGGGTATGGCCAGTGACTGCACTGCATGGCACGAATAAACAATGGCCCCATGGGGATATAACAAAAAGAATTCAAAAGGCATTGGATACTGCTGAAAGCTGACATGAAAAATAATTTGTTACTCAAAACACTACTTCCAGCGCTGATTGCCGCTGGCATATGTACCTATATTGTTATTCAATATAATCGCTTCATGACGACACCGTTGAATATCTCGGAACCCGTTCAGTTTATTGTTACACCAGGCAGTAATCTGAAACGAATCAGTGAGGAGTTGTATGAGCGTAATATCACCTCAATCTCTCCCATCTATCTGCAGTTATATGGACGGGCTAACGAGTCAGCAAGCAGAATCAAGGCAGGCGAATATCAACTTTTACCTGACGATACCTTACCGGATGTACTTAACAGGTTAGTGTCAGGCAAGGTCATTATGAACTCAATGACCATTGTAGAAGGTATGACAGCACAATCCCTGGTGGATATGGTCTCAGCTAACGTTAAAATAAAACATACCTTAGAAAATCCGGATGTGGCCGCTGTGATGGCAGCATTAGGACAAGCTGATCAAAACGGTGAAGGTTGGTTTTTGCCTGAAACGTATCATTTTCCAACAGATACAACAGATATTGAATTTTTAGCACGCGCTAACAAACAAATGCATGAGGTATTGGATAATGCATGGGAATATCGTGCAAAAGACTTACCCTATACATCACCATACGAAGCCTTAATCATGGCATCTATTATTGAAAAAGAAACGGCTGTAGCAGATGAGCGACCTGAAATTGCCGGAGTGTTTGTCCGTCGTTTACAAAAAGGGATGCGTTTGCAAACTGACCCAACGGTGATTTACGGTATCAGAAAAAATTTCGACGGTAATCTGCGTAAAAAAGATCTGACAACGGATACGCCTTATAACACATATACACGCAGTGGTTTACCGCCCACGCCTATTTGTTTACCGAGTAGGGAATCCATAAATGCCGCCCTCCATCCCGCAAGTGGAGATAGTTTGTATTTCGTGGCGACAGGGACAGATGGCAGACATATTTTTTCATCTAATCTGGCCGATCACAATAAAGCCGTAAGAAAGTATCAATTAAAAAAATGACAGGTAAATTTATTAGCGTTGAAGGTATTGAAGGTGCAGGGAAATCTACACAAATCCAGTTCATCAAAAGCTACCTTGAGAATTTCAATAAATCAGTTATCGTTACACGTGAGCCTGGTGGGACACCCTTAGGCGAAGAAATTCGTGAATTATTGTTGCGACCAAGAAAAGACGGCATGAGTGACGATACAGAATTATTACTCATGTTTGCTGCACGTGCTGAACATATCAAGCAGGTAATTTTACCTGCTCTGGCGGCTGGAAAGTGGGTTGTTTGTGACCGTTTTGTTGATGCGACTTTTGCTTATCAGGGAGGCGGGCGAGGTATTCATGAACAACGTATATCGTCTTTGTCTGATTGGACCTTGGATGGGCTAAAAACAGATTTAACCTTATTATTTGATTTACCTGTTCAGATTGGTCAGCAGCGGGTTAACCAACGTCTTTTAGAAAAAGACCGTTTTGAACAAGAAAAGACAGACTTTTTTGAGAAAATTCGTCAATGCTACTTGGATAGAGCGGTGAATGAACCAGAGCGAATTCAAATTATTGATGCCAGCCAGTCTATTGATAATATTCAGCAGCAAGTGTCTATATCATTAAACAAGCTACTTCAATCAGTATGACCATGTCACTCTATCCCTGGCATCAAACACCCTGGCAGCATATTGTTTCACTTTATCAGGCGAAACGTATTCCACATGCCATTCTTATTCATGGCATACACGGACTAGATAACGATTTACTTGCTAGTGAACTGACAAAAAGTCTTTTGTGTTTAAGCGTTACTGAAGACTTTGATAGCTGTGGTATCTGTCATAGCTGTCAGCTATATGCAGCAGAAAGTCATCCGGATCATAGCGTTGTTGCACCTGAAGAAGCAGGTAAACAAATTAAAGTAGATCAAATCCGTCAGTTGAAAGATGTTCAATCGTTGATGCCAAAAATTTCGTCGGCGAAAACTGTCATCATCAAAAATGCTGACCAGATGAATACAAATGCTTTTAACAGTCTGTTAAAGCTGCTTGAAGAGCCCCAAGAAAATACCACACTGATTCTGGTTGCTGCATCGATGCGAAAGTTACCCATCACGATTAAAAGTCGATGCCAGACAATTTCTGTGTCAACGCCTGATCGTAGTATCGCTATAGACTGGCTCAAACAACACAGTGACTTATCTGAACAAGATTTAACTACATTGCTTAACCTGGCACACGGAGCACCTTTGGCCGCGCTTACAATTGGTGAAGAAGGCATTGAACAGAGCAAGAGTGTATTTAGTGGCATGGCAGCATTAATGCGATGCAAGGCTAATCCAGTGCAACTCTCTGCTCAGTGGCAGTCTTTTGATCTGATGTCTGTATTACATCAGCTACAGGCAATGATACAAACCAAGCTAGTATCACTATTGGATAAACAAGAAATGCCTGAGCCTGCATTAATCAAGCATTACTGGGGGATTTCAGATTGCATCATCCATACAATGAAGTTACTATCTTCACAGAATAATCTAAATAAAACCTTACTGATGGAAGATTTGATGGTGTCGATTATGCAGCATGCTAGTCAGATTCAACAACATCAGCAATAAACAGGTAATACGATGGCTTCTAATCCAAGAAAAGGCATTTTGTCACTGAAAATTACCGATCAAAATATGCTTTACCATTCTTACATGCCCTATGTGAAAAATGGTGGGCTATTTATCCCGACAACAAAGAGTTATCAGTTGGGAGAAGAGGTGTTTATCCTGTTATCACTGATGGATGAAGGAGAAAAATTACCTGTTGCCGGCACGATTGTCTGGATTACTCCGCGGGGAGCCCAAGGAAACCAGGCTGCAGGTATTGGTGTGCATTTCAGTGATATTGATGGAAGTGCTTCTGTTGTCAGAGGCAAAATTGAGAATTATTTAGTAGATAAACTTAAGTCTGATAAAGCCACTTACACTATGTAATTGGATGTTATCCGATTCCTTTCCTTATTTAAGTTGTTATTGTTTTATGTATATTGATTCACATTGTCACCTTAACTTATTGGCAGATGAAGAGGGTGGCATTGATGCCATAGTCAGTGAAGCAGAGAGTCAAGGTATTGATCATATTCTGTGCATTGCCATAGACAAAAAAAGCTCCCTTGATGTTAAACATATTGCTGAAAATTTCCCTAATGTCAGTGCTAGTGTAGGCATTCACCCAAATGTTGAGGCTGATGAGCAATATAGCGTCGATGCTTTAATTGCTGAAGCCAATCACCCCAAAGTGATTGCCATTGGCGAGACGGGTTTAGATTACTTTAGAAGTGAAGGTGATCTGGAATGGCAACGCGATCGATTCAGAGTTCATATCGAAGCGGCGAAACAAATCCAAAAACCGTTAATCATTCATACACGTGAAGCGCGTGAAGATACGATGACGATTCTCGAAAATGAAAATGCTCGTGATGCCGGTGGCATCATCCATTGTTTCACTGAAAATTGGGAAACGGCTCAACGCGCTTTAGATATTGGTTTCTATATCTCTTTGTCGGGCATTGTAACGTTTAAAAGTGCAAAGGACCTGCAAGAAGTCGCCAAAAAATTACCTTTAGACAGAATTTTAATTGAAACAGATGCACCATATCTGGCACCTGTTCCTCATCGTGGCAAAACTAATAAACCTGTTTTTGTAAAACATGTCGCTGAGTTTCTCGCCGAACTGAGAGGTGATAGTGTTGAGAACATTGCGCAAGTAACAAGTCGTAATTTTAAGCAGCTTTTCCCTTCAGCAATAGCCACTGTTTAGGTGGGGGATGATGGAGTCGTCTTTAGGTAACTGTCGATAACCGCCAGTATTCCATTTATATCGTGCTGCAACTGTGTGAAAGTCTGTCTGATAGTCTCGTTATTCTCATGCTCAGCTGCACTTTCAATGATCACGCAATCTTCGACAACTCTGGGAGCGCCAATAGCGGATGCACTTCCTTTCAATTTATGAGCAAGGCCTTTAACAGCTTGATAGTCATCTTTTTCTATAGCGAGCGAAATATCGCTTAGAGTTTGCGTGTTACTTTGCTGGAACATGACTAACATTTTTTGCAGAAGTGCTTCATCCCCTAGTAGTCGTTTCAGACTTCCATCACGATCCCATACTGTATTAAACCGCTCTCTCTCCATTGTCATCCCTTTTATTTTGAGCTTGTTTAGATGATTTATTATGGTTAAAACAGATATCCTTTGATGATATTAATATACCATCTTAGGTTATTCAGCGTAGCCCGCATTACGATGCATTATTAACGGCGCTGCAAGAGTACTATATTGGATGAACTTGGCTGACATCTTAATTTATCACGGTATCTGATGCTGTCTGCAAGATTAAGTCGAGCATGACAGGTGAAGCACCTAGATGCCGAGTCAGTGTAATGTTGATGTCCGGATAAAGTGACTTCTGAGCAGAGATTATTTCAGGAATGTCTTTAGTCACATGAGTACCAGAATTCAGAAAATAGGGCACTACGATAATTTCTTTTGCACCGGATTTTATACAGCGCTCTATACCAGTTGGAATTAAGGTCTCCGCTAACTCAAGAAAGGCAGATTCTACGATATCAAAATCATGCTCTTCACGTGTTCTGATTTGCTTAGCAATATTTGTCACTTCATCATTTGATTGATGCCTGCGGCTGCCGTGAGCAATGATTAGTAATGCTTTCATTTTATTTCCTGATATTTAATTCGAACATATTATCAATAAGCGGGTTAAAAATTTCTGTGAAGAAATTAATTCGTTACTTAGAAGTCCTAGTACTCATGTTGTTCGTACAGAGAGGGTGTGATGAAACACTATATCAAGACATTATTATTGCTAGTTTTATATTCTGCAGCTGTTGTAGCTGAAGACGAGCCTGATAAACAATGCTTGCAGATTTCGAGTCTAACGGGGGATTATTTTGCACAACGTTTAGAGGGCAAAACTATGGGGGAGATGCAACAAGCAACACCACCAGAATTTATGCATACAGAGTTTTTCAGAATGATTGATTTGGCGATAAACCTCGCATTTACGTTTCCTGAGTCACAAACAGAAGAGCAGGTAGAACAAGCGGTTTATGATAATTGCTTACAGCATAAAGAGCATTAATAGTGCATTTCACTTGAACGATGCTTATGGCAGCGGGTGACAAGATTTCTGCCTAAGCGGAACTGACTACCTTCGTCACCACAGGTCATGCAGGATTTTGCAGAGCGCATTTGTGCCTGTTTAATAATGTCACTAATGTCTTTGGTGCCATTAATCACGTCACAAATGATTCTTCCCTGATGTTCTTCAATAAAAACGATTCTCGGTAAGAACATACGTTGACGATGTTTTTTGTTGATAGCTTGTGCTTCATCTTCAATAGCTGCACACATGGTGAAGACAAGATCAAACCAGCCTGACGGTATATTGATTTCATGCTGGCGACCCAGCGTGATTGGACAGCGCAATTTTAAGCGGGCTATTTGGGCTTTTTTCATAGCGTGGGTATCACAGTTATGTTACTTATCATCTCATCACTTAGACATACGCATCATGAAAAAAGATTCTGTCATTTTATAATTCAATAGCCAGAATACTGCCCGTGCATTACGTAGACACGGGCAGTTTATTTTTTAACCTATCCGACGATATTTGATACGTTCTGGTTGATGATCTTTACCAAAACGTTTTGCGTAGTCTTCCGCATATTCACTGTAGTTACCTTCAAAGAAGACGACAGATGAATCACCTTCATAGGCAATGATATGTGTGCAGATGCGATCCAGGAACCAGCGATCATGCGATATCACCACCGCAGAGCCAGGGAAGGCCAGAATGGCTTCTTCAAGTGCCCGTAAGGTTTCCACATCAAGATCGTTGGTCGGTTCGTCGAGTAATAACACATTGCCACCAGACTTGAGCAGTTTTGCCATATGCAATCGGTTACGTTCACCGCCCGATAAGTCTTTGACGAACTTCTGCTGATCCGAGCCTTTAAAGTTGAAACGACCACAATAAGCACGTGACGGGGTTTGGTAATTGCCGACAGTGATAATGTCAGCACCATCAGAAATTTCTTCAAATACTGTTTTTTTACCATCCAGCTCACGTGACTGATTCACATAAGCCAACTCAACAGTGCTGCCGATTTCTATCTCTCCAGAATCAGGCTGTTCTTCACCTGAAATCATACGGAATAAGGTCGACTTACCCGCACCATTAGGGCCGATAATACCGACGATAGCACCTGCAGGAATGGATAAGCTCAGGTCTTCAAATAACAATTTCTCGCCATACGACTTCGTGACATTTTTCAGTTCGATAACTTTATCGCCGAGACGTGGACCAGGTGGAATATAGATTTCCTGTGTTTCATTACGTTTTTGGAATTCACGCGAATTCATTTCTTCAAATGATTTCAAACGGGCTTTAGATTTAGTCTGACGACCTTTAGCACCTTGTTTGACCCACTCCAGCTCCGCTTTAATCGCTTTTTGATGGGAAGCTTCTTCTTTTGCTTCTTGCTGCAAACGCTGATCTTTCTGTTCAAGCCAGGAAGAATAGTTACCCTCGTAAGGAATGCCACGACCACGATCCAGTTCCAGAATCCAGCCAGCCGCATTATCAAGGAAGTAGCGATCATGGGTGATAGCAACAACAGTACCTGGATATTCTTGTAAGAAGCGTTCAATCCAAGCAATAGATTCTGCATCTAAATGGTTGGTAGGCTCATCAAGCAGGAGCATATCAGGATGATCGAGTAATAAACGGCACAATGCCACTCGGCGACGTTCACCACCAGATAAGACTGACACAGGCGTCTCCCATGCTGGAAGACGTAAGGCATCAGCGGCACGCTCTAGAGCATTTTCAAGATTATGACCGTCTTTTGTCTGAATCAGATTTTCAAGTTCTGCTTGTTTTTTGGCTAGCGCATCAAAGTCAGCATCTGGATCGGCATAAGCAGCATAAATAGCATCAAGTTCATCCAGTGCGCCTTTGACGTCAGAGACCGCTTCTTCAACGACCTCACGAACAGTTTTACTATCATCAAGCTCTGGTTCTTGAGGTAAGTAGCCGATATTCAGTTCCGGCATTGGTCGTGCTTCACCAATATAGTCTTGATCGATGCCAGCCATAATCCGGAGTAAACTTGATTTACCCGAGCCATTAAGACCAAGCACCCCAATTTTTGCACCAGGGAAAAAGGATAAAGAAATATCTTTCAGTATTTCTCGTTTTGGCGGAACAATTTTGCCCACCCGATTCATACTATATACGTACTGAGCCATGGTTAACTTTCCAAGAATTTGACGTGATAAGAAGCCGAAAATTCTACCTATTTCGGCCTTAAATTGCGAGAGGTGACGCCATTAGAAACGTTGATAAATCGACTCATATAGCGACTTTTCAAATTTCATTACTGGCCAACGAGACTGTTTTTCATCGGCAGGATGAAAATTGGTGACAATCTGTACAAACAATAAATCATGATTACTCTTTGTACGAATCTTTCCTGCCAGATTGTACGTGCCATACAGTGTGCCGGTTTTTGCTTGTATCTGACCTTTTAATGGTGGTTTATTAACACTGCTGCGAAACGCTAGCGTACCACTTTCACCCGATACCGGAAGGTCGTTTATTAAGCCTAACTCGGGATGTTTGAAAATATACGACACGACTTGTATCAATTGTTCTACGGACAGTCTGTTGTTTCTCGATAAACCTGAACCATCGACTAGCATTGCATGACTTAAATCGATATTCGCTTGTTGTTTGAGGATGTGTTGTAACGCGGCGATGCCATTTTCATAGCTGCCTGCCTGTTTATAAAACACATGACCTATGGTTTTTAAGATATTGTCAGCAATAAGATTATCGGAATGTTTAAGCATATCTCTGACCAGAGTGTCTAAAGACGCTGATTGATGTTCAGTAATCACGGTTCCGGTTTTATTGTCATCCCTGACTATCTTCCCCTTAAGTTGAATACCGGCTTTTTTTAATGCATCTTCAATATTGGCTTTTGCATAAGCAGTGGTATTTTGCAGGGCGAATTTTAATTTAATCGGCAGGTAGGATTCATGGATACAGCCACCAATCTGATAGTGATTTTTATTGTCAGCTAATAACTTCATCTGACAATAGTCATCGCTGGTCGGTTTGGTTTTGATGATTTGTAATGTGGAGGTATCGATATGAATCGGTTTTTTTGCTGACAATAAAACCGAGGGTTTGCTGGCACCTGGTTTGATGTATAAATTGCCAGTAGCACAGTTTTTATCCATAGAAATACTGCTTGAGGGGGCGCTGTAACAAACACCCAGATTGTCCCAGGGCAATCCGATAGCACGCTCATAATCATCAAATATCGATCCATTGATATAAATATTGCCTTTGATAACGGATTGGCTGGAGCGAAGTGATTGAAATAAGGCATCTAAATCATCAGAGCTGAAGTCAGGATCGCCACTAAACCGAACAATCACATCATCCTTATGACGTTCAAGACGTGTAACAAAACGAAAGTCATCTTTAAGGTACAGTTTTGCTGCTAATGCGGTCACTAATTTCTGCAAACTGGCGGGAGGCTGTAATTGATCAGCGCGTTGAGCTACCAGTGTTTTCCCTGTCTTCATATCAATTAGCTGAAAGGCAACATCGGTCGCTTTAGGTGTGTTTTTATTGGCTAAGCCATCAACCGTTAGCGTCGCTGCAGACAGGCTAAAGCTGCTGAACAACACAAGCAAGGCAGGTAATGTGACTAGACGTTTGAGCATGCAGATATCCTGATAGAGTGAATGACGCATTGTGAGCGCTGTCGGTGCAGATATTCAAGTGGGGAAGGGAATAAATAGTTTAGTATTTGAATCGATAACCAATCCCTTGCACGGTAATAATAAAACGGGGCTGCATAGGATCATCATTCAGTTTTTGGCGAAGATGACCCACCAGAATTCGCAGATAATGCGTTTCACTGACAAAGTGCTCTCCCCAAATAATTTTAAGTAATTGCTGATGCGTAAGAATCCGTCCAGGCGTTACTGTGAGCTGATACAACAGTTCAAACTCCTTACGAGACAAATGGATAGCTTCATTGTCTAACCAGACTTCATGGCTTTGAGTATCAATTGTTAAATTATCAAACTGTATTCTGGCTTGAGTGCTGGGTTGATTATCATTAATCCGAATCAGTGCGCGAACCCTTGCCATTAATTCACTGATACCAAAAGGTTTGGTAACGTAATCATTGGCACCCGCATCAAGTGCCCTGACTTTTTCATCTTCGCTGGCTCTGACTGATAAAACGATGATAGGGATTTGAGAACGCTTTCTCAGTTCTTTGATGACTTGTTGACCATCTCTGTCTGGCAAACCTAAGTCGAGAATGATGAGGTCAACAGGCTGCTTGCTTGCTAACTCAAGTCCTTCTGAAGCATTTGTTGCTATAACAACTGTGTGTGATTGTGCTTCCAGACTGATTCTGAGGAACTGTCTGATCTGGGCTTCATCTTCAATGATAAGAATAGTTTTGGCTGCGATGTTCATTATTCCGGGCCATAGACGACAGGATGTTTGGGCAGGGTGACATGCATGATTGTGCCACCAGATGGATTATCTAACACGTTAATATTACCGCCATGTGCGGCAATCATCCCTTTCGATATAGCCAAACCCAATCCTGTGCCTGTTTTGGTTTGGGAATCACCATGGGCTACGCTGTAAAACATATCAAAGATTTTTTCTTTTTCTTGATCGGCAATACCCGGACCGTTATCAGAAATATCGATTTCAATGCAGCTTGTTGTTAGTCTGGCTGCTAAATGGATTTGTCCCCCGATCGGCGTTACTCTCGCCGCATTATCGAGAATATTCACTAGTGCTTGTTCAATGAGCAGACCATGTACCCAGATGATAGGCATATTGTCCTGGATATCGATTTCAATATGTCGCTTATCCAATTCATCACGAAGCCGATATAAAGCACCTGCGGTGATGTCTTTAATATCGACCCAGTCACGTTTTAATGTGACTTTGCCCTGGCCAAATCGTGTCATATCTAATAAGTTCTGAATATGTCGATCCAGTCGTTGTGACTCATCCAGAATGGTGGTCAGCAGTTGCCGTTGATCCTGTTGAGACAGTTTTTCATGATATTCAAGTAAGCTTGAAGCTGAGCCAATGATGGAGGAAAGCGGAGTCCTAAGGTCATGTGAAACGGAAGACAATAGTGCAGAGCGTAATTGTTCTGTTTCAGATATCAGCCGGGTTTTTTCTAAATCTTCAGCCAGTAAAGTTCGCTCTAAGGCCAATGCCGCCAGATTGGAAAAGGTATGGAGGGCAGCAGATTGTGATTCAGATAATTGTTTGGTCACATAGATAAGTGCCAGTGTTTTATCGGCCGATCTTAAACTGAAAAACTGACCTTTTACCTGCTGCAAATACGTATTCTCATGCCGCCAGATGCTCTCGAGTATTGCATCATCGGGTACTGATAATGTCGATGGGGTGCAGATGAACTGTTGTTGATGTCTGTTAATAAAACAAAAAGGTGTGGATGTTGTTTGAACAAGGGCATGTTTCAACCTGCTCATCACCTCCTGACTTGTGGCGGCAGATGTCATTTTCTGACTAAAAGAAAAAAAACGATGCTGACGATCTAGTGCCTGTTTTGAGTCGGCAATTGCCAGACGCATTTTCGAGGCCAAATTTCCGGTAATCAAACTGACAGAGATAAATAAAAGTAAGGTCGCAAAATCATGGCGGTGAGTGATATCAAGTGTAAAAAATGGTTCGGTAAAAAAGAAGTTGAACACGGTAAAACTCAGTGCACTGGCAAAGATGGCCGGCCCCAATGCTGTTTTGGCAGAAATAAATACAATGCCAGCCATAAACAGCAGTAATAAGCTGGTATGAGGTAACCAGGGCGTCAACAACTCTGTGATAAGACTAATACCGATAACAGTTAATGTAGCAAGCCAATATCCTGTCAGCAGAGAAGTCGTTTTAGTTATATTGAACACGTTATCTATCGATTGTTTAGGTGATTTTTATATTATTTTTACAATGTGATTAATACTGCAAGGCATAATGCAGTTCAGAAGCGCTTAAGTAATGTTTATTTTTCATTGCTGTCGTTTCTTTTCACAGTTAGTCAGACAAATTGAGGATAGTTAATCTATGCATTGGCGAGCCATTCTAAGACTATTTGGTATCTTATTGATGTTCTATAGTCTGAACTTCGTGCCATCCATCATAGTATCGCTCTATTACCAGGATGGCGAACTGAATGTCTTCTTGCTATCCATGTTATCTGTCATCGCTATTGGACTGGTATTGTGGCTGCTGAACCAAAATCAGCGACAAGAGCTTTCGGTTCGGGATGGTTTTCTCGTGGTGACGCTGTTTTGGATTCTATTAGGATTGGTCGGTGCCTTACCGTTTCTTTTTGGTTTACATCTGGATTTGACCGATGCCGTATTTGAATCAATATCCGGTTTTACTACAACCGGGGCAACGGTTATTACTGGCCTGGATCAATTACCCCAGTCAATTTTGTATCACAGACAGCAAATACAATGGCTCGGTGGCATGGGGATTATTGTACTTGCGGTAGCGATTATGCCGTTACTCGGTGTCGGTGGCATGCAGCTTTATCGCGCGGAAACATCCGGGGTTGCAAAGGATGAAAAGCTCACCCCCAGAATTGCTGAAACAGCACGTTCTTTATGGATTATTTACCTGATTCTGACAAGCCTGTGTGGTGTTGCTTATTACTTAGCTGGGATGACTGTTTTTGATGCGGTTGGCCATGCTTTTACTACTGTAGCAACCGGTGGTTTCTCAACTCATGATGACAGCCTTGGTTTTTATAACAGCCCGCTTATTGAACTGATCGCGATTGTATTTATGTTGGCAGGTGGCGTTAACTTTGCTGTCCATTTCATTGTTTTCAGGAAAAAACTACTTTCCCCTTATGCCAAAGATCCTGAAGTCAGAACCTATGGTCTAGTGTTTTTATTTGCCAGCTTATTTGTTGCGGCCAGTCTTTACCTGTCAAATGCTTATGGCTCTGTTGCAGAGTCTCTGCGTTATGCGGCTTTTCAGGTTGCCTCGGTACTGACCAGTACTGGATTTGGCACCGCTACCTTTGCCAGCTGGCCATTGCATATTCCATTGATTATGGTGATTTTGTCATTTACCGGTGGCTGTGCTGGTTCGACAGCGGGTGGCGTAAAAGTGATGCGGGTGATGTTATTAGCCAAGCTGGGCTTAAGACAGTTATTTCATCTGGCCCACCCCCGAGCTGTTGTCGTTGTCAAACAAGGTGAAAGAGCCGTCTCAGAAGAGGTGTTGTATTCAGTCTGGGGTTTTTATGTGTTGTATATCGTCACTTCGCTGTTCCTGACCGTTGCGATGATGGCGGCAGGATTAGACCTGGAAAGTGCATTTGGGGCCGTGGTTGCCACCATTAATCTATTGGGACCGGGTCTGGGTGAGGTCGCCGTTAACTTTGTCAGTGTGAATGACGTGGTGAAGTGGCTCGGGGTCTTCGGAATGTTAGCAGGTCGATTGGAAATCTTTACCTTGCTGATTTTATTTATTCCCGCTTATTGGCGTCATTAAAAGCAGAGGAAAAACGATGAAAATTATTATTTTGGGTGCGGGCCAGGTTGGTAGCTCAACGGCTGAGAGTCTGGTGAATGAAGGTAATGATGTCACTGTCGTTGATACTGACAGTTACTTACTCGAACGTATTCAGGATCGCCTGGACATCCGTGCGGTTAATGGACATGCCTCATCTCCGGAAACATTAGTAACAGCAGGCATTGAAGATGCCGACATGTTAATCGCCGTCACGCAGAATGACGAAATTAATATGGTCGCTTGTCAGGTAGCCAGTGCTTTATTTAAAACCCCCAAAAAACTGGCACGAATTCGTGCGTCTGATTATGTTGAATATCCCGCCTTATTTTCACCTGAAGCCTTCGCTATTGACGTCATTATCAGTCCGGAACAATTAGTTACTGCTTATCTTCAACGCTTAATTGAACAACCGGAAGTATTACAGGTAGTGGAATTTTTTGATGGCAAGGCACAACTTGTTGCGGTAGAAGTCAGTGATGAAAGTCCGATGGCGGGCCAGCCCATCAGCAAGTTACTTGATATTTTGCCGGATATAAAAATGCGAGTTGCTGCTATTTTCAGAAATAACGACGTTATTCAGGCTACAGGCAAAGTGGCATTACAGCCCGGTGATGAGATTTTCTTTTTAGCACTGACTCATCATATTTCTAAACTGGTTAAAGTATTTCGTCATGCATACAAAACCTATGAACGTATCCTGATTGCCGGCGGCGGTAATATCGGTCGTCAACTTGCCAAACGAATTGAATCTAATCACAAAATAAAAATTGTTGAGTCTGACGCCAAGCGTGCACGCTTTATCGCTGAGGATTTAAAAAAGACCGTTGTTTTGCATGGTGATGCGGGCGATGCCAACTTATTAAAAGAAGAGAATATCAGCAAGATAGATGTATTCTGTGCCGTCACCAATGATGATGAAGTAAATATTCTTTCTGCCATGCTCGCCAAACGCATGGGAGCGCGGAAAGTCATTTCGATCATCGGCAAGGCAAGTCATGTCGAGCTGGTCAGAGGCACCAGTATCGATTTGGCTATTTCGCCGGCACAAATCACTATTGGCAGTCTGCTGACACACATTCGTAAAGGTGATGTGGTGACAGTTCACTCACTTAGACAAGGGGCCGCTGAAGCTATAGAAGTTATCGCTCATGGTGATTTTAATACATCAAAAGTAGTTGGCCGGCATATCGAGCAAATCAAACTGCCATCCAGTGCTTCTGTGGCAGCAATTTTGCGTGAAGGTGAAGTATTGTTCTCAGATAAGTCATTAGTGATTGCACCAGATGATCACTTGATCATATTTATATCTAACCAGCGCGATATCATGGCCGTTGAGAAGTTATTCCAGGTCGACTTTAATTATTTAATGTAGCCAGCCTGAATTTGTGCCAACTGTTTCACGTATTCTACGATCAAAGGAAAAATTCCTAGGTCTGTTATTCATTTTTTAACGGTAGAATTTTAATGTCTTTTAAAAAACAGTTGAGAGATGGCGCGGCGGTGAGCAGTTGCAATGTAAGGTTTATATTATGATGATTTACCGTCTTCTTAAACGCAGTCGTGTTATGACAGCACAATAAAATCACCGACTATAGAATTACTTTCAATAGCTTAAATCAAAATTTAAAAATTTCGATTTGAAATGCGTATGCATTATGCATATTTTTGCTTTTACGATTATTTGCAATTAATAAATAAATCTGTTTTTAATAGGTTTGAGTTGTAAGTCTCGATAAATAAGTCTCATCAATTATTAACCCTTATTAAGAAGAGGAAAAGGATGTCATTAAGCTCAGAGTCAGGTTCCTATATTTCAGCTAGAATCAGTGAATATAAAATGCCTCCCCTGAAAGATATGCTTGTTATGGGCAAAGATGCACCAATAGGTTGTATTGCAATGAAACGGGCTTTGGATCTGCTGGTAAAGACTCCTTACGAACATATCGAAGTAGATGATGATGTCATTGGTGATATCTTGATTCGCCAGTCCTTATTAAGGAGAATCAGCAAAGAGCAATTAATGGATTTTGTTCTGACTCATACAAAATCACTCCTAGGTTCAGACGAAGTACTTCATATCGAACTTAGTATTGATGTGCATTTATCAAGAATAAAATGAATACGCTATTTGCAAAGGATTGTCTAGAAACGGATTCGATTCAGTACGTACTGGATGAAGAACGACCAAGAAAGATTGATAAAAATACGATCTTCGCCGTTTTTAGTGAATCTCCTCATAGTGGCAAGTTTTGTGGTCTGGTGACACTTCAGGAAGTATCAAAACATCCTGACTGGATATTCGCTGATTTGTGTAACAGATCATCTAACATTTTTGTCACGCCTGAAACACCAATAGAACAAAGTCTGGCCATGTTAGATATCAATGGTCAGGATTTATTACCGGTTATTGAAGATGATCGTTTTACTGGCGTTATCACTCGTTCAGGAATATTTGAACGAATCGTCAATAGAAAACAGCATCTTCTCAAAGAATCTCATACTTCACTTGAACAGATTGAAGAAGAGCATCAACAGTTGCTTTCATGGTCAAACCGTCTGGAAGAACTTCATGATCGTTCTCGTGACTTATTAGCTTGTCTAGCGACCATTTCTGCTGAGCCAGAAGTGAAATTCCAAGGTATCAAAGCGCTAGCCAAAATTGTTCAATGCCATTCTGCATCGGTTCAGCTTATTGATAACAATTATTCAATTACTGACACAACAGGTATTGGCTTTACTGCGGAACAGTTATCCGTTTTTCATCAATGTTTGTCATTACACAAAAATATCCTGCCAAATAAACCACAACTACTGAATGAATTATGTGCCGAATGCCAAGAAGGGCAGCATAATCTCTCTTCAGTTTTACTTGTGCCTATTAGACGTGACACTCATACCTTTGGTTATATTCTGCTAAGCGAAAAGCTATCAGGTCAGCAATTTGATAAAAATGATGAATTATTTGCCTTAAGTTTTGCTCATACTTTGTCTCTAGCACTGGATAACGCACAAAAACTAGAGCAAGTTGAAAAGGCAAGACATGATTTAGATTATTTAGCTTATTTTGATGCGTTAACTGGCTTGCCGAATCGTTCATTATTAACAGATAGGCTCCAGCAAGCAGTTAAGCTCGCTGCACAGAAAAAACTCTCTCAAGCACTGTTATTTATTGATTTAGATGACTTTAAAAGGGTCAACGACTCATTAGGACACTTGGTAGGTGATGAGCTTTTATCAGCAGTGGCTAAACGATTACCTGAAAGTTTGAGTAAAAACGACACTTTAACGCGCTTTGCCGGTGATGAGTTTGTCGTGCTGATGACCTACATTAACGAGCCTGTTGACGCAGCGAATATTGCAGAAAATATTATCAGTAGTTTTCATGCGCCTTTCATTATTGATGAGCACGAAGTATATGTATCTATCAGTATCGGTATCGCCTTTTTTAACGATGGTATAGAGAGTGTCGATCAGGCGTTATCTGATGCGGATAACGCACTTCGTCATGCTAAAGCACTCGGTAAAAACCAATATCATTTCTTTAGCGATGATATGAATAGCTCTGTACAAAATCATTTTGAGTTAGAAAACCGTCTTCGTCGTGCCATTGTTGATAATGAACTAGAACTCTATTACCAACCCAAAATAGACATTGTCACCGGTGATACGGTGGGATTCGAAGCATTGCTTCGCTGGCATAGTGTTGAACATGGAGATATTTCTCCGTCAATATTTATTCCTATTGCTGAAAAAAGCGGTCTGATTGTCTCTATAGGAGAGTGGGTGATTGATAAAGCCTGCGAACAAGCCAAACAGTGGTTGGATTCAGGCTTTCCTGCACACATCTCAGTGAACTTATCTGCTAGACAGTTTTTACATACAGGGAAACCAAATAAGCTTTTTGAACTTATCGAAGCCTCTCTAGACCGTTATCAGTTACCGGCCGAATACCTTGAAGTCGAAATTACAGAAAACCTGATGATGCATCATCTAAATGAGAGTTTCGCCATATTAGAAAAACTCAAAAATATTGGTGTAAAAATATTCATTGATGATTTCGGTACCGGTTACTCATCACTCAGTTACATCAAAAAATTTCCTATCCATGCGTTAAAAATTGATAAATCGTTTATTGATGATCTCGTGAACGATGAGAATGATGCTGCCATTGTCACCGCAATTATTGCGATGGCAAAACAACTCAAATTAGAAGTCGTTGTAGAAGGTGTCGAAACCGAAGAACAGCTTGCCTTTTTTAAAGATAATGACTATGAAGTGGTGCTGCAAGGCTATTATTTCTGTGCACCTTTGCCTGCAAATGAAATTCGCTATATTTATGAATAAAGTGCCTGGCTGATAGACACACACCCGCCTCACAATCTTTTATACATCACCTCTTAATTCAACGTAACATGTTGCTTATTGTGCAACAGACGACGGGAGAGCTCATGATTGTCACATTTAAAACTACACCGTATGCCGATATCACCATGTTTGGCGATGTTGCGATTCATTTACTGAAACTTATGGGGCATAGCGGCACGGTTCCAGGGGCTATTGTCGCTGAGGATGTATCAGCTTATCTACAGCGTTTACAACAAGCCGTCAGCGAAGCTAAAGCGAGGGATGGGCAAGACGATGATAGTGATGATGAAGAGAACTCTCATATCCCCATTACAAAACGTGCTTTGCCGTTGATTGAGCTTCTACAGGCAGCAGTTAATGCCAACGCTGATGTGATGTGGGAATAAGTGTAAGCGTTAAACACGCTTTTTTGCGCAAGCACAACATTCAAATTCCATCAAAAAGGCCTGATTGTATGTAATTAAAAAAATAACAACCCATACAATAACTTATTTTGTATGTTTTTATTGCATACAAAGATAGTGAAGCATAGCATCTACTCCAAATTGTACGGCAAATGGCAGTGGGGTAGAGAATGTCTATGTGGTCACCAAGAATTGATACAAATGCCCGGGTTAAATACATCGGTATCGTGGATGCCATTGAAGCGGATATAAAAAATCGCTTATTGAAACCCGGTGATCGTTTGCCAGCACAGAGACAAATGGCTGATGCACTCTCTGTCGATTTGACGACGGTCACAAGAGCGATTAATGAGGCCGCCAGAAGAGGTCTGGTTGAAACCCAGAGGGGAAATGGCTGCTTCATCGCTCAAACCACTTTCTCTCATTACAACTCATCTCAGCTTATTGAAGGCAAACCGCTGGATTTAAGCATGAACAACCCGCCCATTCCGAGCGGACTGAATCTTGAGAAAAAAATTTCAGAAGCTATCAGCGAGCTAAGTCTATCCGGTATTTCTGCATCACATCACCTCTGCTATCAGGAAACAGCCGGTCATCCGGATGATCGTGAAGCAGGTCAGCAATGGCTATCATCGAAACTTACAGGTTTAAATAGCGATCAACTCTTGATTTCAAGTGGTGCTCACAGCGCTTTGTTTTGTTTGTTGAGTTATCTCAAACGTAAAGGCGCCAAAACCATAGCTGCTCCAGAGTTTTCCTATCCTGGATTGAGAGCAATGGCCGAGCAGTTACAACTGGACGTTGTCGGTATCAGTATGGATGAGCAGGGAATCATTCCAGAACAGCTACAACTACAATGTGCGAAACAAACAATCGATGTTTTGTATGTCATCCCCAATATTGATAATCCCACCACAGCGACCTTGTCTGTACAGCGTAGAGAGTCGTTAATTTCCTTAGCAAATCAATATGATATGACTGTTATTGAAGATGATCCTTATTACCAGTTCATCGATGAAAAACTGCCGTCACTCTACAACATGGCAAGAGATCGCACCTGGCATATTGCCACAATTTCAAAATGTCTCAGCCCATCTTTACGTGTTGCTTATATCGCCTCACCCAACATTAATGATGCCTTGGGTCTGACAGAAGAAATGCGAATCAGTCATTTAATGGCACCACCATTGATGACGGCCGTTGTCTCACACTGGATCAGGCACCACAAAATTGATGAGATCACTCAGGCGATTAAGACTGAAAATATCAGAAGACAGTCATTAGCTCAGTCAATTTTTCAGCAAAGTGATATTGCCTCTCATCCTGCCTCACCGCATCTTTGGTTGAGAATGCCACATGGATACAAAGCATTAGATTTTGCCGAACAAGCAAGCAGGATAGGGGTTTCTATTGTGCCTTCAACGGCATTTGTCATGTTCCGAAGTCGTAGTCAGGCCGTTCGAATTTCACTCGGGGCCAGCAGTGACTATGAGTCATTAAAACAAGGGTTAACGCTGTTGTCGGATTTATACCGGCCAGGATTAATTCGTTCAAAAACCATCGTATAACAACAAAAACATACTCGTTTTCAGCATTTAGCCACAGAGGAGTTCCTGTGATGAGCAAACTATCAGAAATACCCATTAAGGTTGAAGTTTATGATGCCTTATCCGACTGGGAAGTACACACCGGTGAGGGTGAGAATGTCATTGCCAAGCGAATGAAAGGCCGGTTCAGGACTTTAAAAAACTTCGGCATGTCTGTCTGGCTAATCTACTTTCTCGGCCCTTACTTGCGTTGGGATGGGCATCAAGCTGTTTTACTTGATATTCCTAAACAACAATTTCATTTATTTGGTTTGACTTTATACCCGCAGGATATCTGGGTACTGTCTTTAACACTATTGTTCTTCGCCATATTATTGGCTGCTGCAACCAGTATTGCTGGTCGTGTCTTTTGTGGTTATTTCTGTTTCCAGACCGTATGGACCGACGTATTTACCTTTATCGAAAGCCAGTTTGAAGGCAATACGCCACAGAAACAGCGTAAATTTAACGCAGCTCCCTTGACGGCAAATAAAGCGATTCGAAAGCTCGGCAAACATGTTGTGTGGTTAGCGATTGCCATCCTCACTGGTATCTCATTTTCAGCCTGGTTTACCGATGCCTATCAGTTATGGGGCGATATTTTCTCTCTTCAGGCCGCCACACCAGTTTGGGTAGCCATGGGCATATTTACCTTTTTCACATACTGGTTTGCTGGCTTTATGCGTGAACAAGTCTGTTTCTGGTTATGTCCTTATGCACGTCTGCAGGGTGTGATGTATGACCAGGAAACGGTTTTACCTGCTTATGATGCTGTTCGCGGTGAACCAAGAGGTAAGTTATCACGCTCTGGTGTACAAGAGGCTAATAAAGGCTCATGTATCGATTGTAAATTGTGTGTTGCTGTATGCCCCACTGGTATTGATATAAGAAAAGGTCAGCAAGAAGGCTGTATCACATGTGGTTTATGTATTGATGCCTGTGACAGCATCATGGATAAAATCAATGAGCCAAGAGGCCTGATTCGTTACGCATCTCATAAAGAGCTTCACCAAGGTCAAACTAAAGTCAGCCTTTGGAAACGTCCTCGAGTCATTGTTTACAGTTTGATCATGGCGTTTTCTATTATTGGTGTCGGCTATGGCTTTACTCATTTTGAACCTACTGAATTTAACGTGGTTCACGAAAGAAGACCTTTGTATATACAAATGAGTAACGGTGACATTCAAAATAAATACACCTTAAAACTGCTGAATAAAACAGATCAGCCACTCGTTGTGAACTATCACATTGAGGGTCTGCCATCAGCCAGCGTAGAGGGTTTAGAGCAGGGCATTACGATACAGCCAGGTAAAATCGTCCCTGTCACAGCCTTAGTCAGATTACCTTCGGATACGACCTCATCTGGCTTGCATGAATTTGACTTTGTCGCCACGAGTGAAGGGAATTCAGCCATCAGTAACCGTTATAAAGCGGTGTTTATTGCCCCTTAATTTAGGTTAGATATTACAAAAGGTTAGTTATGTATCAGTATGATTCTTATGATAAAGCGCTCGTTTTAGAGCGTGTCAGACAATTCCGTGATCAAGTGAATAGATATATCAATGGCGCGTTGTCTGATGAAGAGTTTATGCCACTGAGATTACAAAATGGTCTCTACTTACAAAAGCATGCTTACATGCTACGTGTGGCGATTCCTTACGGCACTTTGTCTGCAAATCAACTACGCACACTAGCGGATATTGCCGATCAGTTTGATAAGGGGTATGGCCATTTCACTACACGTCAAAACATTCAGTTCAACTGGATAACGCTAGAGCAAGTGCCCGATATCCTTCAGAAACTGGCTGATGTCGAAATGCATGCTATTCAGACTTCAGGCAACTGTGTCAGAAATGTCACCACGGAAGCGTTTGCGGGTGTTTCAGCTGACGAAGTGGTTGATCCAAGGCCATACGCAGAAATTATTCGTCAGTGGTCAACGATTAATCCTGAATTCCTGTTTTTACCACGCAAATTTAAAATTGCTGTGTCTTCCTCAACCGAAGACCGTGCTGCAGTAAGAACGCATGATATAGGTCTATATCTTTATCGTGATGCTGATGATGAACAAATCAAAGTTAAAGTGATGGCCGGTGGTGGGCTAGGTCGTACACCGATCATCAGTGAGTTATTAAAAACCGATCTGCCATGGCAGGAAATGCTGACCTATCTGGAAGCCGTCCTGCGTGTTTATAACCGTCATGGCAGACGTGATAATAAATATAAAGCCCGCATCAAGATTTTGGTGAAGAGTCTTGGCATAGAAACTTTTGCCGCTGAAGTGGAAAAGGAATGGCAGAACCTGAAAGGGGGACCAGCTCAGTTAACGCAAGATGAGTTTCAGCGTGTTGCCAAGCAATTCGGTATTGACTCTTATGAGGCAACAGATAGCAAAGAATATGTAAATCTACTGAGTGAAAATAGTGCCTTTGCCAATTGGATTAAACGGAATACACATGAACATAAACACTCAGATTATGCTTCAGTTGTGATTTCGACCAAACCTGGCCCTGCAACACCGCCAGGCGACGTGACATCACATCAAATGCGTGCTGTTGCTGATATGGCAGAACAATATGGCTTTGCAGAAATTCGGGTAACCCATGAGCAGAATCTGGTATTACCTTCGATTAAAAAAGCTGATCTCTTTGTTTTATGGACTGCTCTTCAGTCAGAGAATCTAGCTGCACCTAATATTGGCCTGCTAACAGACATGATTACCTGCCCGGGTGCTGATTACTGTTCGCTGGCAAACGCAAAATCTATCCCAATTGCTGCGGCAATACAGCAACGCTTTTCAGATTTAGATTATCTACATGATATTGGCTCACTGAGTTTGAATATTTCTGGTTGCATGAACGCCTGTGCCCATCACCATATTGGCAATATTGGCATTTTGGGTGTCGATAAGAATGGTGTGGAGTGGTATCAAATTACCATCGGCGGTGATCAAGGCAAAAATGCTCGTTTGGGCAAAGTGATTGGGCCATCATTTCTGGCGGATGATGTGCCAGATGTTATCGACACGCTTATCAATGTCTTTCTTGAATACAGAGAGCTGGATGAGAGCTTCAGTGACACAGTTGATCGTATTGGAATCCCGCCTTTCAAAGAACGTGTTTACCAAACAGCGGAGATGAATTAATGAAAAATATTATTTGCCTTCGTGATACCGAGCAGCCTCTGATTATCGAGCATGATAATTGGATTTTGATCAAAGAATTGGAAGATATTGATCAACATTCCGAGCATGAAAAACTGATCTTACCGTTTAGCCTGTGGGTCGAGTCTGTTGAACATCAGCCAGCTAACAGAGCAAAAGCCGTGTGGCTGCAGAATGATGCCGATATTTATACCTTATCACCCTGGCTTGAACAGCTGGAGCTTATCGCACTCGATTTTCCTAAATTTACTGATGGTCGGGCCTATAGCCAGGCAGTAGAGTTACGAACACGACTGAAGTGGAAGGGCGAGTTGCGAGCGACAGGTGATGTATTACGAGATCAACTGAGCCATATGCATCGTTGTGGTTTCGATAGTTTTGCTGTCAGAGAGGATAAAGATGTGTTTGATGCGATTAAGGGCATTTCTGGTATTAGCACGATGTACGCTGGTTCAGTATTAAATCCTGAACCTCTGTTTAGACGACGCCAGGATATTCGCTGAATAGGGCAAAACACAGAGAGGTATAAAATGGAAACAAAACCCTATAATTACGATATTGTGAAGTTTTTTACGGTCATGGCGTGCATTTATCTGGTGATCGGCACTGGTGTAGGTGTATGGATCGCCTCTGAGCTTGCCTGGCCGGTATTAAATTTTGATAATCCTTACCTGAGTTTTGGACGGCTGCGGCCTGTTCATACCAATACGGTGATTTTTGCTTTTGCCGGCAGCACATTAATGGCGACAGCCTATTATGTTGTTCAACGCACATGCAGTGTCGCTTTATGGAGTAATAAACTGGCCTGGTTCACTTTCTGGGGCTGGAATGTTGTCATTATCGGCATGTTTATCACGCTGCCATTGGGTTATACCCAGTCAAAAGAATATGCTGAGATGGAGTGGCCTCTGGACGTATTAATCACAGTTGTCTGGTTGGCTTTTACTTTTAACTTTATTATGACTATCGCCATTCGTCGTATCTCACATATCTATGTGGCTAACTGGTTTTATCTGGCGATGATGATTGCGATTATTTATTTACATGTCGTCAATAGCCTGTCTATTCCAGTGGAACTATGGAAATCCTATTCTATTTTTGCCGGTGTTCAGGATGCGATGATTCAATGGTGGTGGGGCCACAATGCCGTTGGCTTTTTCCTGACAGCAGGCTTTCTTGCCATCATGTATTACTTTGTACCTAAACAGGCTAATCGTCCGATTTATTCTTATCGTTTGTCGGTTATTCACTTCTGGGCGTTGGTGTTTGGTTACGTCTGGTTAGGAGCTCACCATCTTCAATACACCGCGTTACCTGACTGGACTGGATCACTGGGTGCGGCTATTTCCCTGGCCATGATTATTCCTTCATGGGGTGGAGCGATTAACGGCATGTTTACCTTAAGTGGTGCCTGGGACAAACTGCGTACAGACTATATTTTACGGTTCCTGATTGTGTCATTGGCTTTTTATGCCATGTCGACATTTGAAGGCCCGGTTATGTCATCTAAAACGGTTAATGCCTTATCTCACTATACAGACTGGACGATTGGGCACGTTCATGCGGGAGCACTGGGTTGGGTTGCCATGGTATCTATCGGTGCTATCTATCATATGGTCGAAAAACTATGGCGAGTGCCTTTGTATTCAACCAAACTGGTAAACACCCATTTCTGGATGGCGACCATCGGTACCGTTATCTACATCACAGCTATGTGGGTGTCAGGCATTATGCAAGGTTTGATGTGGCGTGCTTATGATGATTACGGCAATTTAGCGTATACCTTTGTGGAATCAGTCGCACAGATGCATCCTTATTACGCCATGCGTGCTGTGGGTGGTTTGGTGTTTTTCCTTGGTGCTGTTGTTATGCTGTTCAACGTGACGGTCACTATTCGTCAAGCGGTTAGACAAAATAAACCTGTTATTCAGTCAGCCACTTCATAAGCGATAAGGAGTCAATAATGAAATGGTTTATTGGTGAATTTTTTGCAATGGATATTGCTGCAATGACTGCTTCAGACTGGTTGGCAACCTGTATGAGCGTTTTATTAGCGATTGCGATAGGGATAACGTATTACCGGGTTTTTCATCCCAGGTATAAAGCAGAACTTGAGTCTCACCGGCATCATTTAATGCATGACGACAGCTGAAATAAGAGCCCCACTGGATGTGGGGCTTTTTTTACGTATCTAAATATTGTTTAGCTTTCAATACCGCTTCAGTTCGGTTTGAGACTTGAAGTGTATTCAAAATAGCGCGGACATGAATTTTAACGGTACTTTCACTTAAGCCCATATCCAAGGCAATACGTTTATTTGAAGCACCTTTTGACATCATGGCAAATACTTCTTGCTGACGAGGTGTAAAGTCAAAGGTGTTGTTTGAAACGGCTTCACTGGGGATGGCCGGGTGAATCGAAATGCCATGGTTTAATATCAAGGTTAAAGCTTGGATAATTTCCTCATTTTTCATTGATTTAAGGATGTAACCTAAAGCACCTGCAGCCATCGCGCTCTGAGTGTCTTCAGGATTATCTGAAGAGGTAATGACAATTAGGGGAACGTCTGGAAAACGTGTCTTAATCTGTTTAATACCTTCAACGAAATTCAGGCCGGGCATGTGTAAATCCACAATGAACGCTGACCAGTCTTGTTCAGATTGTATTCGTTGAATCAACTCATCAAAACTTGTCGCCTCAGTACAGCTATATTCGGAAAAATGTTGCGTTATCAGCATGACTAAGGCGTCACGATAAAGCTCATGGTCATCAGCAATCAGCAATTTCATGATGTTTATTTATCATTCCTTTTTGTTCTATGGCAAAGTATCGCATGACCTTATTTTGTTGTCTCCTTGATATGACCTAATCACATTGCCATGAATACGCATCAAAAGTGGTTCTTACCAAAACGCGCCCGAACTATTGCAATTTGGGCAGTGGTGGTCATGCTATGTGGTCTGTCATTTTCATTGCTCGGTTTTCTAGAGCTGCAAAAAATCACCCAACAACGACTGTTTCTGGAAACAGAAAAAAATGTAAGGTCTCATATCGAACAAATCCAAACCAATATTGATATTTCACTCGACTCACTGGGAAATGTCGCTGATTTATACCAAGCCAAGGGGGACATCAGTACTGCTCAGCTAGAACGTATATTTGATACCGAAACACATTACCATGCCGGCACCCGTGGTTTAGCCTGGGTGCCTAAAGTGACTGAGCAAGCACTAGCTGTTTTTGAGGAACACGTTCGTGCCGAGGGAATAAGTGATTATCACGTTTATGAGGTTACTGGACATGGCATGCCGAAACCCGTTAATGAACATACCGTCTACTTTCCTGTGCGGGCAGTCTATCCTCCCTTAGGCACTGATCTGCGATATGGCCTTAATTTAGCTGCAGTGGCTACCCGTCAACATGTAATGAGTAAAGCAAGCAATACACACAAAACAGCCATTACCGATCGTGTTTCCATTTTTTATCAACAACAACACTTATATGGCTTTCAGGCATTTCACCCCTTATTTGACCACGAGCAAAACCTGTTAGGTTATGTGGTCGGCTTGTATGACTTTAAAGGGCTGTTTGGCGATGTGTTTGATAATGATGATGTGGGCTTGGCTTTATACGATGGTAGTACAAACAGCCAACAGTTGCTTTATAACAAAAATACGACATTATCCAGTGTCACTCAGTTAAGAAAAAGTAAAGATTTGCACTGGACGTTTCCATTGCAAGTAGCTGATAAACAATGGCTTATCAGTGTTTTTCCTGATGTCAGTTCACACCGGGCTTCAGAGTCACTTATTCCTTATGTTGGTCTGATTGCCGGCACATTAATCACTAGTTTACTGTCTGTTTATCTCTTTCTGGCTTTATTAAGAACCCAGCAATTAACAGAGATGAGCAGCCATCTTGCTGGCACCCATCAGCAATTGGATATACAGAAACAGTTAAAACAATTGGCTGACGAAGCTAATGAAGCCAAGTCCAACTTATTACGTGCTGCCAGCCATGATCTCAGACAACCGCTTCATACCATCGGATTGCTAACGGAGTTATTAGCTCAAAGTCAGAGCAGCGAACAACAAAAAGTACTGTCAGGAAAAATCCATTCTGCTGTTGATAATATGAATAGTATGTTTGGTGCTTTGCTGGACTTGAGTCAGTTGGATGCAGGTAAACTCACTATCCAGACTGAGGTTTTTCCTGTCAGCAAGCTGTTAGATAAGTTATTTGTTGAATTTGAGGTGTTGGCAGAAGATAAAGGGCTTGAATTTCACTATATCTATAGCTCAGCAGTCATTAAAACAGACGCTAACTTACTTGAACGCATGCTGCGAAACCTGCTGAGTAATGCGATTCGTTATACAGCCAAAGGTCGCGTCATTATTGGATGCCGACGCCATATTCAATTTATCCGTATTTGTGTGCTCGACTCAGGTATTGGCATCAAACAGCAGGCACAACAGCATATTTATCAGGCTTTTTATAGGGAGGAAGAAGCCCGTAAAATGGTGGATAAAGGCTTAGGACTGGGTTTGTCGATTGTGAGTAAAACAGCGAAAAGCCTCAATTTGAATTTTGCTTTTGATTCAATAGCAGGTAAAGGCAGCCTGTTTTACATTGATGTGCCATATGCTGACAATGCCGTTGCTATGAACAGCAGCGTAATGCAACCTGCGTCATTTGAACCGTTGCACCTCACTATCTGGTTAATTGAGGATGATGCTGACACTCGATATGGTATGCAACAGCTGCTGGAAAGCTGGGATTGTGAGTATCAGAGCTTTGCAGATAAAGCCACTCTGCAGAAATATCTACAGGCATCACCTCTAAAGCCAGATGTCATTTTGGCTGATTATTATTTAGCTGGAGACAATGGGATTGAGTTGAGCCGGTTGATAAGCAATTTCTACAAACAAACCATCCCCACATTGATGGTGACAGCTTCTATGGAACGGGAACAAACCATTAGGCAAGCCACTATGTTTGATGTTCTTATCAAACCTGTTAAGCCTGAATCTTTATATCTGTGGTTACGAAATAACGTTACTTAGTTCGATCGGACTAGTCCATCAGGAGAATAGTGTTAAATCGTATTGGCTGAAATAATCATACTTCCTCAAAAATATAAGAAGGAAGAGAGAATGACTACACGCACAGTTTTAAAAACCGCATTGACTGCGGCAATCATGTTGACCAGTTTATCCAGCCTTGCAGCAGGTGCTTTATCGGTTGATAAGCAGATTACCGTGAATGCTAATCCTGCCACAGTATGGAAAATGGTAGGTAACTTTAATGGTCTGGATGTCTGGCATCCAGTTGTGGTGATGAGTGAAATCAAGACCGGCCAAAATAACCAGCCGGGTGCAGAACGTCTATTAAGTCTGGGAAATGGCGCAACTATCACTGAGAAACTAACTGCCTATTCAGATGTTGATACCAGCTATTCTTATGCCATTATGGCTTCACCACTTCCTGTCAAAAACTATGAGTCGACGATTACTGTTAGCAGTGCAGGTGAGGGTAAAGCGAATGTTCGCTGGAGTTCATCGTTTGATGCGAATGGTGCTGATGATCAAGCCGCGATTGACGCAATAACAGGCGTTTATGAAGGTGGCTTAAACCAATTACAAAAAGATTTTGCTCAATAATTCCATAAGTTCGTTTTGATCTGTTTAAGACGCTGGGAAGCTATTGCCTCCCAGCGTCTTTATTTTTTCTAGCTAGTCATGATGACCTCAGCAAGTGATACCATGCACGCTGTTTATTCATTTTAATGAAATGTACATGACGCAGATACCATCAGTGATACAAGTTCAGCGAATAAAAGTCATCACGGCTGGTATTTGCGCAGTGATTTTGACAGTGGGCATCGCTCGTTTTACCTACACACCATTTCTGCCATTGATGCTTAAGCAGACAGATTTATCACTGGTCAATAGCGGTTGGCTGGCCACCTTCAATTATATTGGTTATCTGATGGGGGTGTTATTGGTGTCATTCACCAATAACCTGTCATTTAAGTTTCGTTTTTACCAGTGTTGTTTGTTGGTTGCCGTGCTGTCCACCATCGCAATGGGCATGACCACCGAGTTGTATGGCTGGGTTGTATTACGATTCATTGCTGGAGTGAGTGGAACTGCTGGCGTCATATTATCCTCAGGCTTTGTATTGAGCTGGCTGAAGCATCACCAGTTAAAACCAGAACTTGGATTACATTTTATGGGGCTTGGCCTCGGTATAGCGATACCGGGAACAGCCGTAGTATTGATGAACCACTTTTTTGCCTGGGATAGTCAATGGATCCTGATGGGACTGTTTGGCATCGTATTTTTTATACCTGCCTGGTTATGGATACCACCACCACATTCAACACAACACAAAGCCTCGCAAACGCTAGCTGAGCCACCCCGCAGCTGGATGATAAAACTTATCTTGGCTTATGCCTGTGCTGGAGTCGGTTATGTAGTCAGTGCCACCTTTATCGTCGCTATACTTGAAAATATGCCGCAGTTAGCCGGTAAGGGTGACTGGATTTGGGTGGTGCTGGGACTTGCAGCGGCACCTGCCTGTTTTTTGTGGGATAAAGCCGCCAATAAAGCAGGGGAGATCAATACCTTATTGCTCACTTATGTTCTACAGACGGTGGCGATTCTGATCCCGGTACTTTCAGATTCATTACTAGCCAACCTGATTGCTGCCGCAATCTTTGGTTGTACCTTCACCGGCATTGTAAGTTTGATGCTGACCTTTATCGGTCACAAGTTTCCAAAAAACCCGGCAAAAGCCATGGCGCGTTTAACAATTTGTTACGGTATCGCCCAAATCATAGCTCCAGCCGCAGCGGGCTATCTGGCCAGCCATAATGGTAATTACAATCTTGCTTTGATGTTGACCGCGATGATTATGGTGGCTGGAATGGTTTTTCTTATTGCCGTCAAGCGTGAAAAATTTGTCACCGTGAACCTGGATTAATCAAAAACCGTCGTGAAATATTTTAGTAGCAGGCCCGATAGTCTGCTAACGACGTCTTTGGTCGCTAAGAAATAGGGTGATAAATAATGTGGATAGATTGGGCCATGATAAATTTATTTTGTGCATTAATTCAAAATAGCAGCGGATCACATGTTGTGAGTTAAGTTAATTTTATCTAAACTCAATCGCTCGCAATGGAGAGCACTCACAAAAGTACATTCAATTTTTTATTCTAAATTTATGTCGTCCACTTGTGAGTGCTTTCCGCCTTTTTACTCTACAGCTATAGCTTGTGTTATTTCAGACAGCCATCGAGTGAAGTTGAATATCTTTACTGGGCGGCTGACCAAAAAAGCGGCTGTATTCCCGACTAAATTGTGACACGCTGGAATAACCTACGTGCATACAGGCAGTGCTGACATCCATCATTTTTGACAGCATCAGATGTTTTGCCTCATACAGACGTAACTCTTTCTGAAACTGTAACGGGCTCATTGATGTTATCGCCTTAAAGTGATGATGGAATGACGATATGCTCATATTGACGCGCTCAGCCAGTTCATCGACTTTCATTGGTTCAGTGAAGTTGTCCTGCAACCAGGAAATGGCAGCTGAGACTTTTTGCAGATGGGAATCTGTGGTCGCAATCTGCACCACTAGTTTGCCGATATGACTTTGTAACAAACGGATATAAATTTCTTCCATCACTAGCGGAACCAGCAAGGTTGATTCTTCTGTTTGTGCAGACAAACTAATCAAACGGGTAGCCGCTTCGATAATATGCGGGTTAGCCTGACCAATAAAAATCGGTTTGGTGTGTGCGGTTTTAGGTAAACCGTAGGGAAATACCTTTAGTGCCGTTTCGGCCAGCTTTTGCTGATCCATATTGATAATCAAACACAAATAAGGCTCATCTTCACTGGCCTGAATAATCTTGGCTGAGACCGGCACTTCGGTTGAATAAACGGCCATGCTGGAATCGTCATACTCGTAAACATCACTTCCGATAATGGCGCGTTTAGCGCCCTGAGCAATAATGCAGATACCGGGCTGGCTGTTGCCGCGAACAGCAACTTCGTCAATTTTAGATACACGAAAAACACGAACGCCTGCGATAGGTAAATCAAACAGGCCATCGTGTGGGGCATAGCGGCTAAGTAATTCAGCCAACGGTTTTGTATTCATCAAGGTTTATCTAAACAAGGAAAAGGGCAGCCAGCAACTGACTGCCCGTATAGGATTAAGCCGTTAATGATGCCATATCGATGACAAAACGGTAACGCACATCAGAACGTTCCATACGCTCAAATGCGGTATTAATTTCATCCATTTTGATCATTTCACATTCCGGCAGAATGTTCATTCGACCACAGAAATCCAACATTTCCTGAGTTTCTTTAATACCACCAATTAATGAGCCGGCAATACGGCGGCGACCAAAAACCATCGGCGCTGTGTTTGGCCCTTCAATAGGACCAATCTGACCGACCATGACCAGAGTGGCGTCATTATCTAATAATGGGATGTAGGGATTAAGATCATGATTTACTGGCACAGTATCGATAATCAGATCAAAACAGGAAGCGGCAGCCGCCATCGCGTCTTCATCTTTTGATACCAGGAAATTATGAGCACCCAGTTCCCGAGCATCGGCTTCTTTTTTGGGTGATGTACTGATGACTGTCACATCAGCACCTAAACCAACAGCGAGTTTGATGGCCATATGACCTAAACCGCCCATACCAACGACACCTACACGGCTACCAGGGCCTACATTCCACTCTCTTAGAGGTGAATAGGTAGTGATACCGGCACATAATAATGGCGCTGCTTTAGCCAGATCCAGATTTTCAGGCAAGCGTAATACAAACTCTTCACGAACAACGATGTGTTTGGCGTAACCACCTTGAGTCATCTCGCTGGTGATACGATCCGGTGAGCCGTAAGTCAGTGTGAAGGCATTACGGCAGTATTGTTCATGATCGTTATGGCATTCATCACATTCCTGACAGCTATCGACCATACAGCCAACAGCGACATGATCACCGACGTTATATTTGCTGACACTGCTGCCAACGGCTGTCACACGACCAACTATTTCATGACCCGGCACAACCGGGTATGAAGAACCGCCCCAATCATTTCTGGCAACGTGTAAATCGGAGTGACACACACCACAATAGAGAATTTCCATTGCTACATCATTATCGCGTAATTCTCTACGTTCAAAGTGAAATGGGGCGAGTGGGGTATCGGAAGAATGGGCTGCATAACCAACAGTTTTCATAGATGTAACTCCCTTGGATAAAAGAATTAGAGGTGAGAATACTATAGACGGAACGATAAGAAACCACTTGCCTAATACTACAGCCTTTATGTGTGTTTCTACGTAATTAAATATTATCGTTCCAGTCATCCCCGTAATAAACGGGGATAACTTAGCTGTGTATCTATAGTGACTCAGTTACATCCACAACGTTCCAGAAATGGACGTTTAGCTGCCGATAACACCACCATCATTTTTAGTAATCAGCACCGTTGTTGAGCGTGGGCGTGTTTTACCATCAGAAGCCGGGTAGCTTAATCCTGGATGCTGGATATTAACCCACATCGCTTTGTAATCAGGACTCCAGGTAATCCCGGTCAGTTCACAGCCTCTCGGTCCAACTAAAAAGCGTTTGATTTCCTGCGTTTGCGGGTTGGCACATAACACCTGATTACAGCCCATGTTTGCCATGAACGGATCGTCGTCATCATAGTCAGTCATAATCCACAAACGGCCATCCTGATCAAAGCCTAAACCATCAGGTGAGGAGAAAATATCTCCTTGAATATTACCGACTAAATGATCGGCTACTTTGTGACCTTCAGCATCAGTGGCGTCTGGCTTCTCACCTGCAATAACGAATAATGACCAGTTGAATGAGGTAGCTGCCGGATTGGCTTGCTCCTCCATGATTTTGATTATCTGACCATGACGATTATCAGGACGTGGGTTGGCGGCATTAACGGCAAATTCTTTGCCGCGTTTATTGTTGTTGGTCAGTGACACATAGACATCCAGATTGTGTGGATTCACTGTGGCCCATTCCGGACGGTCCATGGGTGTTGCACCTAATAGATCAGCCGCAGCCCGAGCATTAACTAAAACTTCAGCCTGGCTGGGGAAACCATTTTCTGCTGTTAGTCCTTCATTACCATGTACCAATGGTAACCAACGACCCGTGCCATCATCGTTAAAACGCCCCACATACAATGTGCCTTGATCCAATATGTCTTTATTATTGTCCATCTGGGTTTTATCAAAGCGTTGAGACGGTACAAATTTATAGACATATTCACCACGAGTATCGTCACCAGAGTAAAACGCCAACTGACCATTATCCGCCAGTGAGGGTGCTACACACTCGCGGCAGAAACGACCAAAGGCTGTGCGTTTAATGGGTTTGCTTTGCGGATCAAAAGGATCAATTTCGACGACCCAACCAAAACGATTAGGCTCGTTGACGTAACCCTGATGGGGCAGTGAAGCATCCGGTGTTGCATCAAAACGCGCATCAATCGTGCTCCAGCCATAATAATTGTCGTTTTTGTCATTAGAAATGCCATAACGGTGATGAGAGACACGAGACTGGTAATCTGTTTTGTCGTGATTGACGAAATAGTTATGCCAATTTTCTTCACAGGCCAGATAGGTACCCCACGGAGTGAAACCATTCGAGCAATTATTCAAGGTGCCGATAATTTCATTGCCATCAGGATCAGCGACTGTTTTGAATAGGTCATGACCGGCTAAGGGACCGCTGGCCTGCATCGGTGTTAATGTTGAGATACGGCGGTTATAGAGTGAGGGGTAAACGCGTTGCCATTCACCGTGACTGTCTTTATTCACTTCAATGACACTGACACCGTGTGCCGCTTGTTCTTTTTTGACATCGTCGGGCAAACGTTTGCCATTGCCATCATAAATCAATCCATCGGTATGGATGGTGGGATTAATGTATTCATGATTGATCACCATCAAGCCACGATTATTGTTGTCGGGAAAGGCAAAAAAGTGCATGCCATCATGGTTATCACCAGCCTGTTTCAGCTGTTCCTGCCAGGTATTACTGGCATCGGCTTTCCATTTTGTTGCTCCTGTTTCCACCGGATCACCCCAGGAGAAGAAGGCTTTTGCCTGATAGCCATCTGCGACCACCACTTCATCAAATAAGGGATCGGTACGTGGCTGAATAGGCTGAAAACCAATATAAGGGGCAGGGGGGATGGCATTTTCACCGGCAAAGGCAAAACGACTACCCATGTTCAGTCCTAGAAAGCCTATAACGGCGGCATTTAAACTGCCTTTTAAAACATCACGGCGTGATAACACCATTTTATCCAGGCTTTTTTGCTCGGTGCTGTTAATAATCTCATCATCATAAGATGCCAGGCGTTGATGAAAATCTGAGTGTGTCGGCTGTGTCATGGCGAGTTATCTTCTTTTAATGAATACGGTATTCAAAGGTGTTACGAACATTCGGTACAGGTACCGCTTTTCCGTTAACCATACGAGGCGCGTAACGAAAGGTTTTGGCAGCAGCTAATGATGGCCGTTCAAACATCGGATGACAGTCAGCCAATACCTCGGGAGACTCTACACGGCCTTGTTTGTTTACGGTATATCGAACAGTGCAATCACCTTCCAGACCTTTACGCAAAGCAGTTCTGGGATAGTCCGGTACCTGTTTTTCAATCGGTTTATAGTGTTCCACAGAAAATGTTTCAGTTGCTAGCTCGGATGGATTACTTTGTGTTTTTTGTGGCACATTTTGCTTATTACTACTTGTCAGTACTGGGCTGTCAGGCAACTTTTCTGCAGGTTTTTCTTGCTTTGTCGGTTGGCTGACAGGCGGAACCGGCTTGTCTTTAAGTGGTTTTATTTGCTTTTCTATTTTCTTTTTTACAGGTGTTTTTGGTGCGGGTTTTTCTATCGGTTTGGCTATGGGGTTTTCAACGCGTTTAAAGGCCAGTTCATTTTCAACAATACTTTGTTTAGGTTTAACTTTTGGCTCGATAACAGGTTCAGGTATAACCACCGGCTTTACCTCTTCGAACACGGCTTTTTTTACCGGCTGAGGAAGTTCGACCATGCGGATATTCACTGTTTTAACGACCGGTTCATGCTGAGTCACCGGTGTCCATGAGTGAAATAATAATGCGGCAATGGCAATATGAAACAAACCTACTTCAATTAATGCAGATTTGTTTATCTCAGAGGCAGTAAACGGTTTACTTAGATAAAGTGGATCACGCATAGCTAACTCAGGCATCGGGCGACTCCGTAATCAGGCCCACATCATCGATACCCACTTGCTGTAATGCGGCAATCGCTTTTACAACTGAAGCGTAATCCGTGGCTTTATCACCACGGATAAAAAATAGCAGCTTGTCATTCTGCTGTTTAATCTGCTCTATTTTTTCGACCATGTCATCCAAGCTGACTGCTTGATCTGAGCGGGATTGAATATCGACTTCTGAACCCACATTCCAGTAATAACTGCCATCAGCAACCACCGATAAAGTCAGAATCGTTTTCTGACTATCAGTGGGTAACGCTTCCGCTGCAACCTTAGGTAATTCAAGTTTAACGCCTTGTACCAGTAGCGGAGCTGTGACCATAAAAATCACTAACAACACCAGCATCACATCGATATAAGGCACCACATTCATTTCTGCCTTCAAGGCATGTTTAGCAACCGGTTTTCTTAGCATGACGACCTCACGCAGCCTTTGCCAATGGTGCTCTGTGCATCACTCGCTGTAATCGGGTGATGAACTCATTACCAAAATGATAATAAAGCGTACTGATAGCCCCGGCGCGTTTACTCAGCTGGTTATAAGCAACCACTGCCGGGATCGCTGCAAATAAGCCGATAGCGGTGGCAATCAGGGCTTCAGCAATACCCGGGGCCACGGTGTTTAATGTCGCTTGTTCAACCTGGGACAGGCCAATAAACGAGTTCATAATGCCCCAGACCGTACCGAACAAGCCGATGTAGGGGCTGACTGAACCAATGGTAGCCAGGTAAGAAAGACCTTTTTCAAGTTCGGCTTCCTGCTCGCCAATATTCACCAGCATGGCACGTTCTACATTTTCTACCTTTTCATCCTGCGGCATAGTGGCGATATGCTGATATTTCTCATACTCCTGCCAGCCAGCCTGAAATATGGCTGGAATCGCTTTGTGTAAAGTCGCTTTTGTTGTTGCTTCAGGTAATGACGTCATATCCGCCGTTTGTCTGAATTGCTGCTGAAACAGCTTATTTTGTTTCTCCAGACGACTTAATACATTTGAACGCCACAGGATCAGATACCAGCTTACCATCGATGCCAGTACTAAAATCAGCATCACAATTTTCACTAAAACGCTGGCATCACTGACCAGACCCCAAATAGTCATTTCATGCATTGCAGTTTCCATGATTGACTCCTTATTTGCTCAGTTTAGACAGGCCGAGTTGATCAGCAATCTCTGACCAGGGCACATATTTGAAGTTTTGATTTTCCAATGGCATGCGATTGCGTCCATCCTGAACAACTAACATGCCTTGCTGCCATGGTTGGCCAAAATTGACGCTACTGACATCCAGACCATCTGTTTCTGAAACACCATCAATGCCGGATGCTGTATTAAAGCCAATACGAAATACACCGCGATAAGTGAAGGGTGGCAGAGCATCAAGCACAACATAGCTATCATTGCCCTGACTGGATATCACTAGATAATCCTGTTTGTCGTTCTGATACAAACTGATCCCTTCGATATCGTCTTTCAGATGTTCACCGACAGGCATGACCTGAGTCATCACCGTAGATTGATCGGCACGGGCATCAAGTGTCCAGACTGCTCTGTTTTCTTCACCAATAAATAAACGATCATGTTTATCATCGGCCACACAGCCTTCAGGTTGCGTGGCAACTTTAAATTCACGGACCAGTTCACCGGCAATCTTGCCTTGTTTGTCCTGCATCTGATATTGGAAAAAGCGGCCGTCTTTATCATTCACAATGGTGTAGATATCACCTTGTTTATTTTTATACATACACAGGCCATAAATATCCTGTGCCGTGGTGCTAACTTCACCCATTTCAGTGACAAGACGACTTGCTGGATCGATGGCAAACACATGCAGTGAGTTATGATCACGATTGCTGGCAACCGCTAAATCAATCTGTTTACCATTGAAATGAAAACCATGACGGACATCGACATTATTCAGTCGTCCAACAGGCAAAAATTGCTGGGTTTTGCCTTTTAAATCATAAACAACTAAACCGCCTTGTTTATCCGTACCTAATACCAGACTTTGTTCCGGGTTGGCTTTGTTGACCCAGATAGCTGGATCATCAGCCGCATCGCCTAAGCTTGGTACAGCATCGGTTTGTATTGCTGGTTTAACCAGCGGGATAGGCGGGGGCGATGTCAGCGATGTATGCGTCCATGGTAAGGTATAAAAAGCAATTCCAGCATCGTGTTTGATAGCAATCTCTAACTGCTCACCTTCCACTCTTGCACTGATACCCTCAGGCTCTAGCACATTGTGCAGAGCAAATTCGGACTGATGTTGCCAGCTTCCTTTGTTATCAATATAAGTGTGTAACACGTTGGCTTTTGCATCGAGAACTAACAAGCCACCGGGTACAATTGCCATGCCAACAGCGCTTTTTGTAAGCTGTCCAAAAGGGTGGGTCATCGCAATTGGGAAACGGCTCAATTCTGCTTCTGGATGGGCATCATAAGCCCAGATGCCTACCTTTTCTTCATTGATATACAGTCGTGACTGAGCGTCATCTACCTGGCAGTATTCACTATCAGGTGGTGTGCTCAGATGGCGAATTAATTGAGGGAGAGCAATGGGGGAGGTAGCATCAGCTACCAACCATTGCTCTCCTTGTCCCTGTTCACCAACCAGAAACAAGAACCCATTTTGTGCTTCATCCTGATACAGACAAACCCCTTCGATTTTAAAGGCGGGTTTAGGCAGATAGGTGGTTGCTGTCCACTTTTCAGAGCCGTCATTCAGAACAGTCAGCATGGCTTGTTGGCGATCCAGATCTACGGTTGCCAACAGCAATCCTTGCTTCAACTGTCGATGATCTATGCTGCCAAAGTGACCTTTTAATAAACTCAGTGTTTTGCCTTGATTGTTTTCAAGCGCAATACCATTGTGTTTGTAAGACACCAGACGGTCAGCCTTGGGAATACCGGTTTTACTAACTAGCTGTGCTGACTCAATATGTGAATTACCTTCTGCATTGATGGCTTTCAGCGTGTCATCTGCAATCACAGAAAGGGGTAAAGACATCATCATTAATGATGCTAATAATTTCGGTTTTAATGTTAAATTTTTCATTTTATATTCTATATTTATCAATATGTTTTAGAAGTTAGTTAAAGTAAATCCAATTTTTATACTTGGACCATATTCTTCATATTGATTGTTATATGCTTTACTACCGGTATAAACGTAGTAGTGTTCATCGGTCAGGTTTTTCGCTTCCAGGCTGATTTGAGCATTTTTACTGATAAAGTAGCTGCTGCTAAAATCAAGGAACACCTGATCATCTACATACGCGTCATGGTTTTTATCACTGACAGCGGCGACTTCTTTCAGATAAGACGATTTGTAGTTAGCAGATAAACGCATGCTGACTTTTTCGTTTTCCCAACCGAGCATGAAATTACCGACCCGTTTTGATTGACCGGGTAAATCAATGCTGCGTTTGGTATTCTGACCTTCGATATCCGCTTCAGAATGACTGAGTGTGAAATTAGCGCCCACTAATAAGCCATCCCATGGTGAGGGTAGCCAGCTTAACTTTTGACTATAAGCCAGTTCTAAACCATAGACTTTCGCGGTATCACCATTTTTGAATGTTTTAGCTTCTTTGAAATTCTGGAATGCACCTGAGCCTGCTATATCCGTTTCATAAACAAAATCAGAAATATCTTTATAGAAACCATAGGCTGAGATTGCACCAGCCCGACCCATGTAATGTTCGATGCCTAAATCAAAGTTTTTAGCTGTCATTGGATCTAGCGTTGGATCGCCAAAACTGGCTTTGTTACCACTTTCAATAGAAAAACCAGGAGCGAGCGCTTCAAATGTGGGTCTAACAACACTATTGGTCCACGCAGCTCTTACTTGGGTTTTATCATCGATGTAATAACGTGCATGAAGGCCAGGCAACCAGTGGTGATAATTATTTTTGCTGGAGATTTCCTGGAATACATCATCGCGAATACCGGTTCCTTTGGCCTCAAAGTCAGTTTGCTCATAGCGCATACCCGCGATGAGAGTCCAGTTATCCAGATCCAAGGTATTCATCACATAGGCCGCATTAATATCTTCGTTCATAACGTAGTCATTAATACGTGTTTCTTCTGTATTAATATTGCTGTCAAAATTCAGCTTTGACAGCAAATTCTTGATAGCGGAGCTACTGATGCCCGGCCCGTAATTATTTAATGAATAATCAACATTACTGCCGGCAAACGCACCCAAACTAGTATCGTTAGAGCCAAAGTTTTTAAACTCCCAGGCATTGGTGTCATTATCTTTCTCGCGACGTGATAGCTTGCCACCGAATTTCACTTGTGAGGCATAGTTGTGAATAGTGAAATCACGGGCAAGATCAAACTTTAGATTTTTTTCGGTATCGGTGGTTTTTTGTTCTTCCCATTCGATTTTATCCAGTGAAAAACTACTGGGGTCGTAGTAATCAGAACCTGCAAATAAGCGTGGTTTTGAGGTGTCCGTAAATCCGACGTTATCAAAGCCACCCTCAAACTTAGCACCAGCAATATGACCCGGCGTATCCTCACTGGCGCGGCTGTAACCTATCTGACCATCAATCGTCCACAAGCCAATAATCTTTTCTCCACCCAATACATAGGATTGGATCTCTTGTGTTTCTTTACGGTCTTTTAATTCACGATAGCCTGTCGCGCCGGTACCTGATTCACTCGGTAGCTGTGGACTGTCAAACTCCATACCCGCTGCGTTACGAGTTTCGGTATCAGTGAAACGGCTAAATAAGGTACGTAAGTAATAATTTGTGTAAATGTCAGCTTTGTAATCGAAGTTAACGCCTAAACCTAAGCGCTCACGTTCAATTTCATAATCACGTTGTTCAAGTTCTTCTAAACGAGCTTGGTCAGTGAATTCCCATTTGCCACCGGTTTCCACATTATCAGAACCAAACTTTCGTTTTTGCCAGCTCAATGCGGCGGCGACACCAAAGTTATCAACACCATCACCGATACTGAAAATATTACTCACCGCCCCGGATCCTTTAGGGCTGGTTTTATCAATATTGTCATCGTAACTGCCTTCAGCAGACATGGTGTAGAACAAACCATCATGATCAAAAGCCGATAAACTCTCTACATTGATGGTGCCACCCAATGAGTTGGCGTCCATATCGGGGGTCAGTGTTTTGACGACCGATAATGATTGCACTAACTCACTGGGTAATACATCCAATGCCACCGCACGTGTGCCACTTTCTGGCGAAGGGACATTGGTGCCATTAATATTGACAGCATTAAGTTCAGGCGCCAGTCCGCGTACCGTGACAAACCGACCCTCACCCTGATCATTCTCTACCGATACGCCAGGCAGACGCTCTAATGCTTCTGCTGCATTGTCATCGGGTAACTGGCCGATACCGTCAGCATGTACAACACTTTCAATGCTGTTTGAGTTGCGTTGCTCTTTGAGCGCTTCGTCAATCTGTACTGCTTGCCCTACGACACGGACTGTTTCCAGATTAATATCCTCTTCTGCATGAGCACTGCTGATAAAGCTGGCAATTCCGAGTGCAATCAGGCTGAGTTTAAAGCTCGGTCGTTCAATGGTTTTGTCTATTGTTTTCATAACTACCCTTGTCGTCATAGTGGTTTGATGGCGGCAAGTGTATGAAGGCTAAATGACAGTTAGATGACAGTGAAAATTTAAAATATTTAAAATCAATAACTTATCATTTGCGTTTGCTTGATGTTGAGCTGATATGACTTATGATTTACAAAATAAACTGATGCTCAATACTGCAAGCTTGTAAACAAATAAGTTAAATAAAAACAATGATGTAAATAGTATTTTGTGCAACGGGTAATGTAAAAAAATGAAAAAATAAGACAATTTTTGTGAGCTGATTTGACTGCTAACTTTGTCATAAGTCTGTCATTTTTTTCGCGTAGTGTCGCCGACATTCAGTTAATTACTGCAGTCAGAGTTCGGTTAAACCAATGAAAAAAAGACCTTTTTTACACACATCCTATTTTTACGGACTGGCGCTGGCCTTCATTACTGGTTTCGTTATCATGCGAACGTGGGGGGAAGTGAAGGTCATATCAGCGATAAATTGGCTTGATGTTATGTCTGAAGGTGGGATGGTGATTCTGGCCTTATTCTGGCTGGCGTTATTGCTTCGTAGCCGACCGGCGGGAAGGGTGACACAACTATTAGCTCTGGGTTTATGTGCTATCGCCTTTTCGTGGAGCATGGATTTCATGGATGAGTTTATCCATATGCCTTCGACATTAATCTGGCATAACTGGTTGGAGAGTATGCCGATTCCACTTGCTTTAGTGCTGTTAAGCTTTGGCATTTATCACTGGCATCAGGAAGAAATTGCCATCAGTGCCCAAATGGTAAAACGTGAACGTTATTTCCGTGAGCATCGTTTATTTGACAAGCTTATCCCTATTGGTGGTGCGGCATATCTCAAAAAGCAGCTCAAACTCTCTCTCAATGAAAGTAAAAAACAGCAGCAACCTTTAGCACTGATAGCGATTGATTTGGATGACTTTAATGTGATTAATCGTTTGTACGGGGTGGAAGAGGGTGACCATATATTGCAGCTGGTCTGCCAATTGTTATTACTGAACCTTCGTGATGAAGATTTAATCTGCCGCCTGGCGGGAGATCGTTTTATTGTCTTGCTTCACAATACCAATGAAGCAGATGCAAAGCAGCTCAGTCTGGATCTTCAAAATGCAGTAGCCAGTTTTGCTTATCGAACTAAAGCGCATCATCAACGTGTTTACCTAAGCGCCACTTGTGCTATCACCATGGCAAAAACAGATGACTCTGACTCGCTGATTAAACGCTTAAATTTACAACTAAGCCAAGATAAGCAACGTGTGGTCGCGGCTAGTTAACTCATGACAAAACTGGTTAAAACAACAGGGTATGAAATTGATACGCCCTGCATCGCTAGCCATTATCAACCTGCATTATTAGCAGAGTTGGCATTATCGCGTGATATTTCGGCATATCAATTATTAAAGGGCGCGCGATTGCAGTTAGACGACTTTGCACTGGCAGAAAAGCGTATCAGTCCAGATCAATACCTGACATTAATAAAAAATTGTCAAAAATTAATTGATGCTGACGATATCAGTTTTTTATTGGGTCAGCGCTTATTGCCTGGTTTTTATGGCGCGGTAAGCCAGGCTTTGCAACAAGTGACTAACTTGCGTCAAGCCATTGAAATTCTTTGTGATTACCATTCAATTTTGTCGCCCTTATATACCCCTCGTCATTATGAAAATGATGAAGAGGTATTTTTGTTCTGGCTGGACAGCACAGGAAGTCATGAACAAGAGACCTTTATTATTGAATCTCATATCACTGCGTTCGTCTCAATGGTGGCTTGGTTAGCCGGAGAAAAAATGCCCTGGCAGTATGAGTTCACTTATGCTGAGCCAAATTATATTGAGCAATACTGGGTGAATTTTGGACAAAACCTCAGCTTTAATCAGCAGATGAATCGCTTACGGTTACCGAAACAGTGCTTGGATAAACCGTGGCCTAACGCCTTTAAACTCGGCATACACGGTGCGCTAAAAGAGAGTAACAGGCAGTTAGCAGAGGAATATAGTCAGTACAGTTTTCTTGACCAGCTCTATGACTATATTCAATTACATATCAATGAACCGCTCAATCTGGATAAGGTGTCATTTGCCTTTGGAATCAGTCCGGCTTCAATGAAGCGTAAATTAAAAAAACACCACACCAGCTTTCAGCAACAAATTGATCTAGTCAGAAAACATACAGCGATTTATTTGTATGAAGTCAAAAAAATGAATAGTCAGCAAATTGCAGAATATCTCTGCTTTAATGATATGAATAATTTTCGCCGGGCTTTCAAACGTTGGACCGGTATTTCACCGTATCTGTTATTTGCACAATAATTTGAAGTGGTTAACACAATTTTGTTTTATGGCTTAATTACTTAAGCTTGCCTTAATCTCGTTCAGCAAGAATTCAGTTTCGTAGGTTTATAACAGAACTGTAGCTAAGCGTTAGCTAAGTCAATTTAAGGAGTCATCCTATGAACAGATTAAATACCTTTCTCTCTATCAGTGCTCTAAGTATAGCTAGCTCAGCCTCTGTTGCCGTTGCCGATAACAAAGGCTTTGAGTCAAAAAAACTAGATAGTGTCACCAGTACGAGTCTTATTGATAGCCAAGAGCAAACAAGGAATCACACAGATATCAATAAGCACCAAGAAATAACAAAAAAATAAATTGCTAATGATGAATCTTCTAACTGTTACCGATTTCACTCCTCATCGGTAACAGTTTTTTTTTGTGCGATAACAAACGATTCATTTTCTACTGTAATATCTATCTAAACCAAGCAGACAACGACGTCTTTAATTACTGAATCAGGTAATCGGAGAAATACATAATGCGTCGTTCTGAACAAACTACCATCAAGACCTCCTGCCCACGAGACTGTTATGACAGCTGCGGTATTTCAGCCATTGTTATTGACGGCAAAATTAATCGTGTTTTAGGCGATAGCGATCATGAAATGACGCATGGGGCACTTTGTGCTAAATGTGCCTTTGTCTATAACGGTGTCTGGATTGACCCTAAAAAACGTTTAAGCCATCCATTACGACGCACGGGAGCTAAAGGCACTCACTCATACCAAGAGGTGAGTTGGGAAGAGGCCTTAACTGACATTTCGCAGCGGCTTCACTCTATTATCGAAGAGTACGGTGGCCAATCAATTTTACATACTCATTACACTGGAATTTGCTCTCTTATTGCCGGAAATTTTCCTTTACGATTTTTTAACCGTATCGGCGCAACAGAAGTTGATCCGGACACGGTCTGTAATAAGGCCGGACATGAGACGTTAAGCTTAATGTTTGGTCAGTCAATGAATGGCTTTGACCCGCGCACAGCAAAGGATACGGATTGTCTTATCATCTGGGGAGCCAATCCTTCTGCCAGTGCGCCGCATGTGCATAAACGCTGGCTACCTGATGTTAAGCAGCATGCCAAAGTCATCGTCATAGATCCTATTCGCCATGAGACGGCTGATTTCGCCGATTTACATCTGCAACTCAGGCCAGGAACAGATGCCGTGCTCGCTTTTGCCTTACTGCATGTTCTTGCACGCAACGACGATTTGGACCAGACATTTATTACCAATTCGGTGCTAGGTTGGGATCAAATCATCGATGAAATTGACAAAACCACGCCTGAAGTCGCTGCAGCTATTACCGGTGTGGCAGTAACTGATATCGAAACAGCTGCAGAGTGGTTTGGCTTGGGACGATCAATGTTGTGGTTGGGACAAGCATTACAGCGGCAGACACACGCAGGTAATATCATGCGTTCTGCCAGTTTATTAATTGCCGGTACCGGTAATATTGGCAAACCCGGTAGCGGATTTTTGTATATTAATGGGGCTGAGGCTCGTCAAATTAACCTTGATTGGCTCAGTGGTGCGGCATTGAACTCTTCGGCTACACAAGCGATTAGCCATATGGATCTCGCAGAGAGATTAGCTAATTCAGACAAGAGCAAGGCTTTGTTTTCCTGGAATAACAATATTGCTGCCTCTAATCCCCAGCAAAAGGCGTTACATCAGGCACTAAGTCGTGATGATTTATTTCATGTTGCCATTGATCTGTTCCATACCGACACGACTGCCTTTGCTGACTATATCTTGCCAGCATCCTCATTTCTTGAGTTTGATGATGTCTTATTACCTTACTTTCACTATGACGTATCGGCCATAAACAAAGTTATCGAACCTATTGCTGAGAGTCTGCCTAATCAGGAAATATTTCGTCGATTAGCTGCGGCGATGGGATTTACCGATGAGGAGCTATTCGAGTCAGACCAAAGTTTGATTGAGCAAATCTTTCAACAACTTAACATGCCTGTCAGTTTCGATGAGCTAAGAAAGAAAGGCAGTATGCATTGGTCCGAACAGCCACTTATTTATTATTCTGATGGTGTTTTTCCAACAGCCAGTGGCAAAATTGACGTCGCATCAGATAACTGGCTGGCAGCTGGTTTAAACAAAAGCCCTGTAGCCCTCGCTGATCAACCACCAAAAACGCATTATTTACGCCTTTTATCACCGGCTGATCCTTTTCTGATGAATTTCAGTTATGGTAATGACGACAAAATTGCAATGAAAATAGGTAAAGCCAGTGTCAGCATTCACCCGCAAGAACTCGCAGATAGACAACTGGTTTCAGGGCAAAAAATCACACTGAAGAATCACTATGGTGAGCTTGAGGTTATCGTTGTTGCGAGTGACCGGATACCGCGAGGAGTGGCGTTATTACCAAAAGGACGCTGGCCGTCGTTAGAAAAAACAGGTGCCAATATTAATATCCTCAACGACGGGGCAAAGACCGACATTGGCCAAAGCAGTGCTGTACATAGTATTGAAGTGGAGCTAGTTTCCTAAAAAATATAAAACAACAATAGTTGACTAATCAGTCAACTATTGTTTTAATGCAAACGTAATTTAACAACGGTGTTGTATGGGACGTCCAGCTACAGATACAAAGCAAAAATTAATCAGCACAGCATCAGAACTCATATGGAAAAATAGTTATGGTTCGGTCAGTGTGGATGATATCTGCAAAGCAGCAGAGGTAAAAAAAGGCAGCTTTTATCACTATTTTAAGTCGAAAGCTGACTTAGCTTTGGCGTCAATGGAAGATCATTTCGAGAACTCGAAACAAGACTACGAAAGAATTTTCTCGCAGGCAGTACCACCGATAAAACGCTTTGAAGGACTCGTTGAACATATTATTGAAAAACAGTCCGACATCTCAATAACCTATCAACAGGTTTGCGGTTGCCCTTACGCCACCTTGGGTAGTGAAATGGCAGGGCAGGATCAAGATATACGCGAAAAAGTAGACAGTATCTTGAAGCGCTATGAAGATTACTACGCATCAGCTATTCGCGATATGGTAGCGCAAGGTCAGTTGCCAAAATCTACTGATATAGAATGCTTAGCTGCTGAGCTTTATTGTTATATAACGGGACAAGTTATTCTGGCGAGAATACATAACTCGCTTGAACCATTAAAACGTGATCTAAAAAACGGTGTGTTTCGTATTTTGAATGTTAAAGACATGCACTAATTCACTGGCGAACTGTTACAAATAGCCATATCCATTGACCGCTTAATTGCGGTTTTATTTAGTTATTTAAACAAACCAACCGGTCAACTCAAATTAATTTACAAACCAACCAGTCAATTACTTTGTAGAACAGATGACCATTACATATACAGATTCAATTATTAAAGAGTAGGGATGAGGATGAAACGAAATACTATTTCTATCGGCATAGCGGTAGCTTTGATTGGCCTTGGTTCATTCAGTGCCTATCACTTTGCCTATGCCGATAAACAACAAGAAGTCACACAAAATCAGCAGTTTCCAGCCGTAATCGTCAGCCACCCTGCCATTGAAAATATTACCGAATGGCAACAGTATGCGGGGCGATTTGTCGCTGTAAACAATGTGGATATTCGTTCACGTGTTTCCGGCTATTTAGAAAAAATCCACTTCAAAGATGGTGATATCGTCAACAAGGGGGATTTGTTATTTTCTATTGATCCTCGTCCATTTAAAGCCGAAGTATCCATTGCAAAAGCCACCGTTGAAGAACGAGAAGCTACACTAGCCTTGGCTAAGACGGATTCAACTCGCTCTATTGAGCTGTACAAAACACATGCCGTTTCTAAACAACGTGTGGACGAAGATAAAGCCAGGGTAAAACAGGCAGAAGCACAATTATCGGCTGCCAAATCACGCCTAGCCAGAGCTGAGCTGGATTTAGATTTCACACAGATTACCGCCCCAATCACCGGCAAAATTGACCAACATAATGTCGATGTAGGTAACTTGATTCGAGGTGACGATGAAAATGCCAGCCCTCTGACCAATATCGTGTCACTTGATCCGATCTATGTGATCTTTGATGTTGACCAGAATACCTTTCTAAACCTGACAAATAACGAAACAAAGAGCTTCAATGACGTCCATTCATCGTCAGTCAGGTTATCGATTCAAGGCGATACGGACACAAAATATGATGCCAAAATCAATTTTGTGTCCAATAGCATTGACCAACAAACGGGATCAATTCGATTACGTGCTGTCGTTGATAATAATCAAGGCAAGTTCACACCTGGCTTGTTTGCACGAGTTGAACTGGCTAAGCAGGAAAACCCACAGACAATCCTTATTCCTGAAAAAGCCCTGGTGTTAGAGCAAACCGATTATGTCGTCTATGTCGTCAATGATGAGGATATTGTCGAAAGTCGACACGTAGAAGTTGGCCCTATAGCGAATGGATTGCGTGTTATACGGAAAGGGCTAAATGGCGATGAGCGAGTCATTAGTGGTGGTCTTCATCACGTCGCGGTCGGCAGCAAAGTAGCTATTCAATCTGAGCTTGCTCTGAACCCTTAATTAACGACTTTTCAAGAGAAATCCCTCTATGTCAGAACAACATAACGACAATAAAAGCTTTGGCGCCTTTTTTGTTGATAGACCCATCTTTGCGGTGTCATTGTCCGTCGCCATTTTAATTATGGGTATCGTAGCGATGCTGCGTTTACCGATCTCGCTATTTCCGGAAGTGGTGCCACCCACAGTTACTGTTACCGCTACTTATCCGGGAGCTAGTGCTGAAACAATTGCTAAAACCGTCTCCACACCTATTGAACAAGAGGTCAATGGCGTAGACGGTATGCTCTATATGTATTCACAAGCAACAAATGATGGACGGATGAATCTGACCGTCACCTTTGAAATTGGTACCGACATTGATATGGCGCAAGTCTTGGTGCAAAACCGGGTTGCCTTAGCAGAGCCACGTTTACCTGAAGAAGTGCGCAGAACAGGGATATCTGTACGTAAGAATTCGCCTGATTTTCTTATGGCCGTCCACATGCGCTCACCCGATCAGAGCCGTGATCAATTATTTTTGTCTAATTACACACTTCAAAATATTCGTGACCGACTGATCCGTTTGCCTGGCGTAGGCTCAATTAATATGTTGGGTCAACGCGACTACACCATGCGTATCTGGCTCGATCCAGATCGCATGTCAAATCTGAACCTGACAGCAGGTGAGGTTGTTGATGCAATTCGTGAGCAAAACATTCAAGTAGCAGGTGGTCAGCTTGCTCAACCGCCCGTTGATACTGATCGTGCTTTTCAACCGATTATTACATTACAAGGGCGGTTAGAAGAAATTTCTCAGTTTGAAAATATCATCATTAAACGCGGCGATGATGCATGAATCGTCAAGCTGAACGATGTTGCCAGAATTGAAATTGGCGCTCAGGAATACACCACAAATGCCTTCCTAAATGGCGATCCGATTGTGGTGATGTTGCTGACACAACAACCTGGTACCAACGCTATTGAAACCTCAGAGAAAGTCAAAGCCATGATGGCTGATCTTTCAAAAGATTTCCCAAGTGGCATGGAATATATCATCACCTATAACCCAACGGATTTCTTTGTGGTTAAAGCAATTGATAACTTAGTCCATACCATTTACGAAGCCTTAATCTTGGTTGTGTTGGTGGTGTTAGTGTTTTTACAAAAACCACGGGCGACCATTATTCCCGTTGTTGCCATTCCAGTCTCTTTAGTGGGCACCTTTTTGGCGCTGACGGTATTAGGTTACTCAATTAATCTATTAACGTTGTTTGGTATCGTTCTGGCTGTGGGGATCGTGGTCGACGATGCCATCATTGTGGTGGAAAACGTCGAAAGACGTATCCATGAGGGTATGTCGGCTAAACAGGCTTCAAGAGTCACCATGAAAGAGGTGTCTCTAGCCTTGATTGCCACTTCACTGGTACTGGTATCCGTCTTTATACCGACCATGCTTATTGAAGGTTTCTCCGGTCAATTTTATCGACAGTTCGGTGTTGCCGTAGCGGTGGCAACGCTTATTTCCTTATTTAATTCACTGACGTTAACACCCGCTTTATCGGGCATCTTATTAGCGACTAACCCAGATAAAAAACCAACAAAATCAGGTTTATTATCTAGATCGATACATGGCTTTAATTCTGGCTTTGATCGGATGTCGGAAAGCTATGCCACATTGGCCAATAAGCTGATTTCTCTTCGTCCGTGGGTGATGCTGGTTTATGCCGGATTAATTGTGGCGGCTTTTTATGTGGCGGCCATCATTCCCAAAGGTTTTGTACCTGCTTCCGATCAAGGGTATTTAATCGTACCAGTGCAGTTGCCACCGGGTTCATCCCTGTCGCGTACTACTGAAGTCACACTGCGGGTAGCTGAAGAAGCTGTTAAGGTGCCGGGCATACAATATGCCCATACCTTCGCCGGTTTTGACGGGCCTACGGGCACCAATAAAAGCTCATCATCAACCGTGTTTGCACAGTTTTATCCTTATGAGGAACGGCTTAAATCAGGTCGAGATCTGAATAGTATTATGACGGATCTTCAGACTCGTCTTAACAAAATTGTTGATGCTCAAATTACGGTGATTCCACCTCCGACCGTAAGAGGTATTGGTTCAAGTGGTGGTTTCTCATTGCGTCTACAAGATTATGAAGACCAAGGCAGCGAAGCGCTGAATAATGCGAATAAAGCCCTGCTAAAAGCGATTAATTCCAGCCCTGATATGTTATTCGGCTTTTCTCCATACAGTGCTGGTGCACCTGAATTTTTCTTTGACCTAGATAGAGATCAGGCGGAGATGCTGAATGTGCCTATATCTAATGTCTTTGAAACATTGGAAGTTTATCTTGGCAGTGTTTATGTCAATGATTTCAACCTGATGGGGAGAACATTTCAAGTTAGGGCGCAAGCGGACAGTCGCTATCGATTAGATCCTGAACAAATTGCTAATCTTAAAACACGTTCAGCGGATGGACAGATGGTATCGCTTGGCACATTGGGTACTATTCGCCCACAAACAGCCCCCGACCGTGTACCGCGTTATAACTTGTTTAACACCGCGGAAATTATAGGTGCGGCAAAACCGGGGATCAGTTCAGCTGACAGCTTAAAACTGGTGCAGAAAATCGCGGATGATACCTTGCCTTCAGGCTTTGGCATTGAATGGACAGATCTGTCATATCAACAGCAAATTGCTAAGGGTGGCGTCATGTTGTTTGTGCTGGGTGCCATCTTTGCCTTTTTGGTCCTGGCTTCACAGTATGAAAGCTGGTCTTTACCCATTGCCGTCATGTTGATTGTGCCAATGACACTTCTATCGGCTTTAGGTGGGCTGATGCTGGTTGGCATGGATGCCAATATCTTCTCGCAGATTGGCTTAGTGGTGTTGATAGGTTTAGCAGCCAAAAATGCCATCCTGATTGTTGAGTTTTCACGTCAACACGAATTAGAAGGCAATACGGCGATAGAAGCGGCGGTGATGGCGGCGAAACAACGATTACGTCCTATTTTGATGACCTCATTTGCATTTATTTTAGGCGTTGTTCCACTAATGACGGCTACCGGTGCCGGTGCTGAACTGAGAAATGCACTAGGAACATCGGTCTTTTTTGGCATGCTCGGTGTCACTATTTTCAGTCTGATCTTTACCCCCGTGTTTTATGTGGTAATGCGTCAATTAGCCGATAAATTGAGCAAAAAGACACAGGCCGAAACTGCGTCTGTGGCTCAGGAATAGGGGGGAAATAAAATGCTAAAAAATATAAGCACCATGCTGTTAATTATCAGCATGACAGCATGCTCAGCAAGTTTCCGGGAAAATGATAAACCGCAAGTATCAGCAGATTTAGCCGCCAATGATCTGCTATCCATTACTGACGGAAATGATCGTCTGTCGAATGCAAAACCTATCGTGAGGTGGTGGCAACATTTCGATGATCCACTTTTAAGTGAGTTGGTTGAGCAAGCGCTACAAAATAATTTAGATATCAAGATTGGCTACGCTAATTTAATGGCAGCACGAGCGATAGCCACAGAAGTGGGCTATGACAGGTTGCCTTCTGCTGATCTGAATGCCGATTACACTCGTGAAAGGCGTAGTCAAGAGACGGCTACGCCGTCTTCTGGAAAACGTAGTAACAATAGTTATAGTCTTGGCTTTGATGCCAGTTGGGAACTGGATCTGTTTGATCGTGTGAGTAACAGGATTAAAGCCAGTGATGCCGAAAGTGATGCGTTGCAAGAGGATCTAAAAAGTCTGCAAGTGTCGATAGCGGCCGAAGTGGCAAAAACCTATATTGAGTTACGTGGTGCACAATACAGAGTTAACATCGCTGAACGAAATGCTGATGTGCAACAAGATACGCTTGAGCTAACAAGAAATCTGACGCGGGGTGGTGTAGCAAGTCGCCTGGACATTGCACAAGCTGAAACACAGCTATCGTTGACACTGGCAGAAATTCCATTGCGTGAAGCAACAGCAACAGCAGCCATTAATCGTTTATCGGTATTAACAGGACAGAATCCTGAGCGCCTAAGCGAGCAACTCGCTACGAGCAAGCCCATCCCTAGTTTGCCGATGGCTGTGAATATAGGAAATGCCGCTGAATTGCTTCGAGAACGCCCCGATATTATAGCTGCTGAGAAGCGACTGACAGCCGCCACAGCAAACTATAATTTGGCGGTAGCGGATCAGTTTCCAGCGGTAAATATTGTCGGTTCACTGGGGTTTATCGCGACGAATTTATCTACCTTCGGTAGCAGTTCCGCCATTGCCAGTGCCATTGGTCCCAGTTTAAGTTGGGGTGTTTTTGATACTGGTCGTATTCAAGCACGCATCAAACAAAATGATGCCAAGAGTCAGGCAGCATTGGCTAATTACCAGTTGACAGTGCTGAAGGCACTTGAAGAAACAAAAACCGCCATAAGTGATTTTGCCCGTGAAGAACAGCGTCGCGAACGCCTTCAAGATGCCGCACGGACCTCAACGCAGGCCGAGTCAATTGCCACACAGCGTTTTGAGCTAGGGGATACTGACTTCTTACCGGTATTGGATAGTCAACGAACACGACTCAAGTCGGAAGATTCGCTTGCCGTCAGCGAAACACAGTCTGCAGTAAAGTTAATCAGTATTTATAAATCGCTTGGTAAAGGCTGGAGAATTGATAAATAGTCGTCATTAAATATGATGAATAACTATTTTGTCAGCTCTAAACCTATATAGGTGTTATGACTGAGTATATGGAATGATTCCAGAACATTTTTAACATTCAGTATTTATATTCGGGATTTAACACCTATAATTAATCACATTCTTATTCTGATAATGTACTAGGCAGCATAAATAGCATGCTTATGTTCTAGTCATAACTTACCTCAAACAGTAAGTTTGATCTTGTTTGGAGCAGTCAATGCAAATCGGTAGTTCAATTTACCTAGACTATCAGGCGACCACGCCGATAGAGCCTCGCGTTGTTAGCGCGATGGCACCCTACAATCATGAGATTTTTGCCAATCCACACTCTACGGCACATGTGCTTGGTCAGCAATCTGCGGCAGCGGTTGAGACTGCGCGTAGCACGATTGAAAAGTGCATTAATGCCTCAAGTGAAGAGGTTATTTTTACTTCGGGTGCGACGGAGTCGAACAATCAGGCGATTGCCAGTGTGATATTTGGCAATACTACTGAACGTCGTGACATTCTTATCAGTGAAATTGAACACAAATGTATTAAAAATGCCGCCTATTTTTATGCCGCAAAACTAGGTTACAAAGTCAAAGAAATTCCAGTCGATAATACCGGGCTGATTAATGTAGACGCTTATCAATCATTATTGTCTGATCAGACATTGCTGGTCTGCATTATGGCGGTCAATAATGAGATTGGCACCATTCAGGATGTCAAAACCTTTGCTGAAATGGCACATGCGGCAGGTGCGCTGTTTCATTGTGATGCGGCTCAAGCACCGGAAGCGATGGATATTGACGTGAAAGACTGGAATGTCGATATGCTGAGTTTGTCTGCACATAAAGTGTATGGCCCAAAAGGTATTGGCGCGATATTTATCAAAAATGATCTGCAGGCCGAGTTACCACCATTTATTCAGGGAGGAGGGCAACAGTTTGGTATGCGTTCAGGCACCCTGGCCACGCCTCTCTGTGTTGGTTTTGCTGAAGCGATGCGTATCACAAAACAAGAAGCAAAAACTCACCGTGAACAATTAACGCATTTGAAACGTTTGTTTCTACAGCAACTGCAAGCGACGCATATTCCATTTAAATTAAATGGCACACAAAGTCATTGTCATCCCGGCAATATCAATGTGCAATTCATCGGTTGTGATGCGAATAAGCTATTAGAAAAACTCCAGCCGAATGTCTGTGCTTCTACAGGCTCTGCCTGTAACAGCGAAATGGTCTTGCTTTCACATGTATTAAAAGCGATTGGGTTGACGGATGAAGAAGCAGGATCATCCTTACGCATCAGTCTGGGACGTTTTTCAGATGAACAACAAATAACAAAGGCCATCGACTATATAAAAGCGGCTATCGAAAAATAATTCCGATTTTTTATTGTGATAACCATTTGTTAACTTTGACCGGCGTAATCTAAAAATCCCAACCAATACAAGAGGGATTAATGATGAAAACAGCACTTTTTTCAGTATTAGCCGCGATGGCAATGAGCACAGTGACATTCGCTGAACCAGCATCAACTGACGATATGGCTAAACATGATAAAAAAGGATATTTCGCTCATATCGACACCAACGGTGATGGTGTTATTACAAAAGAGGAAGCCACAGCGGCAGCATTAAAACGCTTCGAAAAAATGGATACTAATGCTGATGGCAAGGTGACCAAGGAAGAAGCTGCAGCGGCCCATAAAAAACATAAGGGTGATAAACGCCCATCCTGCAAAGATAAGAAAGAAAGTTAATTTCTTTTATCACACCATATTTAGAAGGGAGTCAGTGACTCCCTTTTTTTATTGCGTATTTATTTTTCTCACAAAATCATACTTTTGGCTGATAGTCGCTATAACCCCATTTCATTATGATCGGCGTGTTATTTAATCGGCCAAACTTGGTGTGAATCAGGGACGGAAAGCCACAGGCCTTGTTGTTTAACAAGGTGGCTGGGTTGCACAAACGCAAGGAATCCGAGTGATGATAAATAAACAACGACAGTTTCTGTCGCTCTCTACTACGTTGCTGTGCAGCTCATTTTTACTGGCGCCGTCAGTTGTGCATGCTGTCACAGGACTCTATGGTACAAACACATCCCCAATCACCGTCAGCGATGGTTATATCGGATTAGATGGATATAAAAACGCGAGTAAAATAACTATTACAGCAGGTGGCCAGCTATTTAAATCGGGTGGTGGTAACGAATTTGCCAATATGACTTCTGGCATTGTAGTTAATAATGGCCTAATCGATAACCGGGGTGCGATAACCAATGAGCACTTAATCGAGAATAATGCCACCTTTGATAGTTATAGAGGCAATATTTGGAATAAAGCGTCTATCCAAAATGGCAGTAACTCCGTCTTTAAGTCTCATTCCCTTGAAAATTTTAGAGACGGTTATATCTCTACCAATGGTAGATGGGAAATGACCGGTGAGCATCGTAACAGAGGCAATATCTCCATTGGCCAAGATGGGGTGGTAACAAACAACGGTATATCGCTGCCTACGATGAATAATACCGGAAAGATTACAAACTCGGGTCTATACGAAAATACGGGATTGTTTTTTAATAACAATTATGGCCGAGTTGAAAACAGAGCCTCAGGCATATTTCAGAATAATAGATTTCTTCATAATAGATTGGGTTCATCTTTTAATAATGAAGGTATTTTTCAAAATGACTCTAGTGTAGAAAATGAGAGTCAATTCCTTAACAAAGGTCAACTAAACAATACCGCCAGTCATTCATTTACCACATTTTATAAATTCACGAATACTGGTTTGATTACAAATGATGGCAGTTTCGTAAATAGATCTGGCAATACTTACATTGGTAATGAGTATAAAAAGGGAAAGCTAGAGAATACTGGCACAATAAACAACAATGCCACGATGTCTAATGAGAAGGATGCCACGTTCAATAACAACGGTGTACTCAACAATAATAGTGGTGCACAATTTACCAACGCTTTCACCTTTAATAATCAAGGTGATGGCATCGTTAATAATCATGGTACGTTCAACAATCAGCAAACTGGCAGATTCGACAACGCTAATATGGCCAGTTTTGTTAACCATACAACAGCAAGTTTGAATAACAATGGCATACTCAGCAATCAGACCGGTGGCACTTTAACCAATCACGGCATTATAAAAAATAACGAAACCGGCACACTCAATAATGCGGGTAGCTTGATTAACTCAGATAGTGGTCAATTTGCTAATGCTGGCACTCTAAATAACAACAAAAACGGGCAAATCCTCAACAGCGGTGTGTTTGCCAATGGTGGTGTGCTGAACAATAAGAGCACATTTACCTCCACTTTATATTCCACTATGGCAAATTATGGCGATATCAATAATCACAGCCAATTTATTGATCAGGGTAAATTTGTTAATGGCGGCACAGTAAATAATTACAGTCAGTTTTTGATTGATGACTATGCAGACTTTACTAACGTTAATACCCTCATCAATACATCTGATGGCACCCTTAACCTGAAGGGCAAATTGCTCAATCAAAAATATTCACCCTCGAACATCACCAATGAAGGTGAGTTTAATATGAGCTATTACAGTCAGCTTGATAATGAAACCTTATTCACCAACAGTGCTTCGGGCACCTTAACGAACGATGGCACGCTGAATAACTCAGGTACCTTAGCGAATAATGGCACCTTGATTAATAACCGACAAATAAATAATACGGGTGCATTTTCAAGCAGTGGCCAGTTAACTAACTACAATTACATCAGTAATACTGGTTCGGCTGAGATGACACTGTCTAGCACTGGCACGATGACAAATCGGGGAATGCTGTCAAATGACGCTCGGCTGATAAATTATGGTGTCATCAATAATGCGATTAACGGCACAATCAATAACACGAAAGAGTTTTTTAACAATGGCACCTTGAATAGTGAAGGGGCAATTAACTCTTTCGGCCTTCAAAATACGGGGACTATTGCCAATGCCGGCACGCTGACAAGTTATTGGCTGCTGGATAATGAAAACACCATTACCAATACTGGCGTGATAAATAATAATGACACCAGTACGTTCAATAACTTCGCTAATGTGAAAAACCTGGCTGGAGGCAATATTGTCAATACTGGCGTGTTTGTAAATAGTGGCACCGTTGAGAATGCGGGCACACTGACTAATGCCTCTGTATTAAAAAATAAAGTAGGTGCAACGCTCAATAATACCGGCGTGCTCAATAATAACGATGAGTTCATCGTTGAGGGGGTACTGAGCAATAGCGGTCAGCTGACTAACTCAGCCTCAGGTGATCTCAATGTGGCTTCATCCGGCCAAATCAATAATAGCGGTCGATTCATTAGCGATAATAGACTCACCAATGCAGGTCGCATAACGAATAACGCGGGTGCGCTTTTTAATAATACCGGGGAGTTTTATAACAACAACACATTTGCTAATGCCGGTGAGTTCAATACTCTGGCCATGGAGAATAACGGTGTCATCACTAACACCGGTGAGTTTAATAATCACTGGCTTTTGTATAATAAAAATAGCCTCTCCAATGAAGGAAAACTGACCAATGCCTCCACTGGTTCGCTATCGAATACCTCAAAGATAAGCAATAAAAGTAGCGGTAACTTCACTAACTTTGGTGAGATCAACAACCAAGCAACGATTGAGAATGCCGGTGTCTTATCCAACCAAGGGACATTGAAAAATAACGGCATCATCACCAACTCTGGTCAATTTATTACGACGGATGGCCACATTGTGTCTGGCAGTGGTGAGTTTATTCAAACCGCTGGCAGCACCACAGTAAATGGCAGCATGACCCAAAAGAACGTCAACATTAATGGCGGTAACTTGAACGGTCACGGCGTGATTAATAGCAATGTGTTAGTGAACGGCACCAGCTATAGCGATTATGCCAGCCTGACCCCAGGTAACTCTATCGGTAAACTGACGGTGAATGGCAATTACACCCAAGGTACATTTGGTGTAATGAATATCGAGTTTGACGGTAATAGCGCGGATGTATTTGCTGTAAATGGTGTGGCGACATTGGCCGGTGTGTTGAGTTTTGACTTTATCGGTTCAGAACTTAAAGCCGGGATCTTTAATTTCATGACCTTCAGCAGCTTAGTCGGCAGTTTTGATAACATCATTCTGCCGCTGATGAGTGGCTTTGATTTTGATGTGATCTTCGGTGATACCTTTGCCAATCTGGTGATTACTGAAAGTGTCAGTGCGGTACCCGTACCGGCAGCCATTTTCTTGTTTGCACCTGCACTGATGGGATTCATTGGTATACGTCGTCGTATGAGCCAACGTTAAAGTCAATGTGAAACGCGAGGAAAAAGCCGTCGTTAATGACGGCTTTTTTTCATTTAAACTAGGCTGATTTTTCAATTTTATGAATAATGACCTATAAAAATAATAAAAGGCAGGCTCAGACGTGAAACTATTACTAGTTGATGACCATCAGTTATTTTTAGATGGCTTATCAGCCTTACTCAGCAAGGCAGATAACATCGATATCATTGATACTGTCAATAACGGCAAAGCGGCTTTTGATAAATTAAGTTCGGGACAATATGACGTGGCCTTAATTGATCTACGTTTGCCGATCATGGATGGCTTTCAGTTGTTACAGTCTTTATCGGATTCATCATCTCTGGTGCCAATTATTATTGTTTCAGCTTCATCTGATCCGATAGATATTGATACTGCCTTTAACCTCGGTGCTATGAGTTTTATTCCTAAGTCGTCATCAGGAGAGACCATTCTTCAGACCATCGAGCAAGTGATGTTGGGTCAGAAAGTGTTTCCAGACAGTGACATGGACAAGCTAAAACCAAAAGCAGAACAGTGGGCGAGTCAGCACAATCTTACCCAGCGTCAGCTTGAAGTGTTAAGGCTGATGAGGCAGGGATTCTCAAATCAGGCGATTGCTGAACAGCTCTCGATAAGCATGCCAACCGTGAAATCACACGTTAGTGCCATTTTTCAAGCACTGGGTACACAAAGCCGTAGCGAAGCCGGTAAAAAAGCTCACCAACTTGGTTTGGATTAATGTTTCGATTTACTAACCAACAATCATCTACTGATCTGGGGCGATATCAACAAAAGATAGATCTTGAAAAAATTCTGATTGCCCATCGTAATTGTCCCGCCACCCTTATCGGTAATGCACTTGGCGCGATACCCATGACGTTGGTGATGCAAAATACAGCCTATTCGCTCAGCGCTATTAGCTGGTTTAGTGTGCTGTATTTATTGATTATGGTGAGGTGGTGGCATTATAAAAGTTTAGATACGACCCACGCAGATACGGAAACGATATTTCATTACGGTAAGGTCCAAGTGCTATTGGCATGTCTGTCTGGTTGCGTATGGGGGAGTGCGGGTATCTTATTCTTTGATGCAGCACAAATTTCTAATATCGCCTTTGTCATTTTGACATTAGTTTGCATGCTGGCAGGCAGCTTGGCTTCGCTCTCGGCCAGACCCATAGCCTATGCCGCGTTTGCATTACCCGTCATGTTACCCCTCAGTTTGATTATGCTGTTTCAGGATGAGCGTTTTTATAACTGGATGGGATTTGGTGCTATTGTTTATTTGGCCGCCACATTTGCTTTTTGTCTGAACCTTTACAAAGTCATTATCCAGTCATTGAAATTACAATATGAGAATCTGGATCTTATTAAAGATTTACAAGAACAAAAAGAAGTCGCTGATAAAGCCAATCGTGATAAATCCCGTTTTTTAGCTTCCGCCAGTCATGATCTTCGTCAGCCTTTACACGCGGTTAATTTATTTACAGAGCTTCTCAGCCAGAAACTGACATCACCATCTCAACAACAAGATATAGGGAATATTCAACAGGGCCTTCAATCGCTAAATGAGCTATTGGACGTATTATTGGACATGTCTCGTTTAGATGCCGATATCGTTCATGCCAATAGAGTCAGCTTCGATATCAGTAGCTTGTTAGAAAAAATAGAGCCGCCGTTTCAGCATGATGCAAGCAGATACCAGCTCAGTCTTAATATTGAGAAAACGCCTTACACGGTATTTAGTGACCCACTGCTGCTGGAACGGGTCATCACCAATCTTCTGGTGAATGCCATACGTTATACAAAGCAGGGAGGAGTGGAAGTATTCATTTCTGAAAAAGATAAAACGCATATCCAGTTACATATTGCTGACACGGGCATTGGCATTCCCAAATCATCGCTTAATGATATTTTTGATGAGTTTGTTCAACTGCATAATCCAGAAAGAAATCGGCAAAAGGGCTTAGGTCTGGGCCTGGCGATAGTACGGAGAATTATGAACCTGCTTGAACACCCAATCCAGATACATTCGCAGGTTAACAAAGGTACGGAAGTTATTTTATGTCTGCCTTTGAGTAATGAACAAAATAACGCTGAAGGTTCAACAACACCTAAATTATCATCACGTCAAAATAAACTAGAAAATCTTAACGTCATGATTGTGGATAATGAGGTCAGTATTGTTGAGGCGATGACCGCGCTACTCAATAGCTGGGGATGTGATTGTCGTGCTTTTACATCGACGGCAACGGCGATTGAAGCCATTAAAGATGGTGAAAAACCCGATTTTCTGCTGGTCGATTACCGAATGCCTGGTGATTACAACGGTTGCGCTTTTGTTTCTTATATTGAATCTATTATAGGAAAAACATCCGCCATTATTATCACCGGCGATACCAGTGAGGCGGTGATTAATGAGATTAAACACCATGGCTTTTTACGACTACAGAAACCTATCAAACCGGTTCAGTTACGCTTATTAATGGAAAAGATACTCCAGCGTTAAAGCCATTTTTTGAGTATATCTAACAGGGTATCAGGCATAATCGGTTTCGTTATATAGTCAGACATGCCGGCGGCAAGACACTTTTCTCTCACACCTTCCATCACATCAGCGGTTAGAGCGATCACCGGAATAGATAGATTTAAATTACCGGCATGACCATCACGTAAGTGTTGTGTAGCAGTAAAACCATCCATAATCGGCATCATGCAATCCATAAATATCATGTCATATTGTTTGTCTCTGAGTCTCATCAGAGCTGCTTCGCCATTTTCTGCAATATCGACATTAATGCCATATTTTGCCAGCATACCACTTGCTACCATCTGATTAATGTCATCATCTTCAACCAATAGCACCTCAGCAGAAAATTGCGATTGGCTGACACCAATTTGATGAACAGTCGCATCTTGTTCAGTTTGCTGATTAAGTTGTTCGGTTAATAATCGGGTTGCATTAAACAGTTCAGAAGCCGATACCGGTTTGATGACTGTCTCATCTGACAATTCGGCTAATATTGAGCGACTAAAATCATCTGCTAATGATGACAGCAAGACAATTCGGATATTTTTTGCTTTTAGCTGTTTGAGTTTTCTCTCATTGATTTGATTAAGCATCACGCTATCAACTAATAAAACCAAATCAGCGTCTTCTTCTCGCACTTTTGTTTCAATCACCAGTAAGTTTGATGTGACTTGTAATTCACTTCCCCATTTAGAAAATAAGCTTTGTAGATACAACCCCATCTTGTCATTATTGGTATAAGCAAAAAACAGTGTGTCTGGGGTGGAAAGTTTTCGAGCTGTAGGCCGCTGTTCCATTTTTACGTCAATAGTGAAGTAGAAGGTTGTACCTTTACCAACGGTAGAGTCAACCTCAAGCTGCCCCCCCATCATTTTGACGAGTTCAGAACTAATGGCGAGACCAAGTCCAGTGCCGCCCGCTTTTCTGGTTAATGCTGAATCGACCTGACTAAAGCGTTCAAATAAGCTTGTTAATTCAGATTCAGAAATACCTATGCCCGTATCTGTCACCGCGAAATAAATACTGAGTTCATCCTCATTTATCGCTTTTATGGTGACAGTGAGCTCTACCGAGCCACTTTCAGTAAACTTGATAGCGTTAGACAGCAGGTTGAGTAATACCTGTCTCAGACGAATTGAATCAGCAATGATCTGCACGTTTTCAATGGCATTAGCAGGGCATAATAATTGAAGCCCTTTGGTATGAGCATTCGGTTCAACCACTTTACCAACATCGGAAATCAGTTTTTCTAATCGAAAAGGGGTTTGTTCAATCGATAACTTGCCAGATTCGATTTTAGAATAATCAAGAATGTCATTGATAATTCTCATTAAAGACTCTGCGCTCGATTTTATATTTTGAGCAAATTGTTGTTGATTTTCGCTTAACTTTGTATCGTTGAGCAGATTAATCATGCCCAAAATACCATTCATTGGGGTTCTGATTTCATGACTCATATTGGCCAGAAAGGCACTTTTTGCATCAGCTGCTAAATTAGCCTGTTTAGCTGATAACTCTAGTTCAACCTCTCGCAAGCTCAATGTTTCTGCTAATTCCTTTGTTTCTTTCAGTAAGCGTTTAGTCTCGTCAGCACTTTGTTTAAACAAGTTAGCTGAGCGAGCGAGTGTCCCTATCTCATCCTGGCGATCTATTCCGGGAATAGCGGGTGTTTGGCGGCCATGGCTTATATCATCAAATGTAGAACTGATAGCAGAGATAGGAGCGGTAATAGCACGACTGACTCTGCCCGAAATCAGCAGAGCGATAACCATTAATAAAAAAGATCCAATAAAAGCGATGAGTTCATAAAGTCTAAGGTTCTGGTTAGTATTCTCATACAGTGCCATTTGTTTATTAATGGAATAGTCTTTTAACTGGACTGATAAGTTTTTTAATTCTGAGGCTTCTCCGGCAATGACAACATTGACCAGAAAAATAAAATTACGATCCGCCTGAATGGTTCGAAAGAAAGTGTTTTTAATTGTGTCGAGTTGTATAAGAAGGTTGCTAATTAACTTTTTCTCTTTTTCCACCGTCGTTTTAAGGTCAGCGTAAAGCGCCATATCGGTTCGTACGAGATTGAATTTCTCAATAAAGTTCAAACGGCGGCTGTTAGCGCGATTCTGAAAATACTGCATCATCTGATTTTGAGACATAGCGATAGATGAGTGTATTTCATACAGCGGAACAACTTCCGGTGTGTTTTTATGTCGTTTTATCATGGTGTCTAACATTTCATACACTTTATTAAAGCTCTGATCTAACTGTGTATGTAATTGTTTCAACACCATTCGTTCATCATTCAATTTAGCAGTTTGTTCAGATAGTTTTTGCAGGGATGCTAGAAATTTAGGGTAAATTTTTGCAGCTTCCTGACTGGATTCGGGTGACTTTGACAGTGCAAGAATGCTTGTTTTTAAACTTGTAAGAAGTAGTTGAATATCTTTTATCGAAGATTGACTATCAGTGATGCGAAACACCAGGATTTTTCGATTAAGTTCAATGATATCTGCTTCCACTTCAGACATCAGACGAGTTTGAGCTATTGACTTTGTGTAATCACTAAATAATTTTTCGACGTTGGTGAGTGAAAATAAATTCACAATAACAATAAACAACGAAATCAGTGTAAGACTGGCAAACCCGATAAAGACACGCTTACGTATCGATAGCTGACTCATCAGAGTGACTTTATGCCATTTATTCATGCCAGCAAAAACTCGTACCATTTTTGTAAAGAATAATCATAGTTTGGCATAACCGTATTCCAAATGGCGATATGACTAAGTCGTTTGGTGTAAGAACCACCGGTGCGCATATCACCTGCTTGCACTGAAATACGACCATCAGTACCTTTAAGTGGTGCGGTAGTTTCTTTACCATCGTACCAGTAGCCCCATTCATTTTCACTTAACAACGGTCTGGAGCGTTCTGGGGTCGATATGTAATATCCCTGGCGGGCAATAAAAGCGCCAGCCCAACCACTCAGCCACCAATTCATATAGTCATAAGCGGCATCTTTTACATGCCCCTGACATTCGCTGGATAAACACATTACCCCATGCCAGGCACGATAACCTTCTCTGGGGGCAGCGTAGGTGACGGGAATACCTTGACCATTTAAAGCTGAAACCGCTGGGGAAAACATACTTTCCAGAGATACTCTTCCCTGACTCATATAATCAATAGACTGGGGAACAGAGTTCCAGAAACCCGCAAAATGATGGCGCTTTTTATAATCGATCAGAATAGAAAATAAGGTATTGAGCTCATCTTGACTCATGTCACTCATATCGTTGAATTGAATCAATCCTTTGCTCTGAGCGGCAAGCGCTAAATCAAAGATACCAATGGTCGGCGAGTTAACAACAGCAACCTTTCCCTGATATTGTTCATCCAGTAACCAGGACCAGCTTTCCGTTTCATAAGGAATACCTTTTTTTACTTTATTGGTGTTATAGCCAAATGAATCCACGTTATGTACATAGGGTAAAAAACTAATTTTGCCTGTAAAATCTGTTCCTAAACTGTCGTCGTCTTGCACATTCAAAATTTTATGTGGCGCATCACCAAGACCAATTTGTGCCTCTGGTGAAACCTTTCCTGTTTTAGCAAGTGCATTGATTTCATTCCAGTAATTCAATCTTTCAGTGTCGATGGGTTGAATAGCTGAGGCCTGCCAGAGTTGGCGTATGCTGTCTGTCCATTGTTCGTAGATGTCAAATGAGCCGGGCTGCGTGGTTGCTTTTTGGATGAGCTCAGCTTCACCGCCCGGTTGAAACACAATATTGATACCTAAATCGGCCATTGCTTTCTGGCGAATTTCTTCCTGAAGTGTGACGTGTGTTCCCATTACTCGAAGGGTAGGAGTCGTTTTGGCAAAAACAAAAGGGGCCTTAGTGGATAGGGCTGACAATCCAGTGAGTAATGCAGATTTTTTTATAAAGGAGCGTCTGTCATCTGAGATGGTTTCATTTATCTGAGAAGACGGTGCAGTTCTGTTACTCATTTTGATATCCCTTATATATCGCTTATTAATAGCTGCCATATTTTTTATGGTATCGACATCAGTCTTGCTTAATTGAGCAATTAAACATTTTTTATCAACAATCGTATACCAAATAACAAAAAGTTAAGCCAAAGACTTGATCAGGATGTAATAGCAGTAGAAACTGAGCGCTACAGCCATATTTATGGATAAAAAAATGCAAGTATTAGTCGTGGATGATAATGAAATTGACTGTCTTACCACGGGCAGTTTTGTAGAAAAAGCGAATATGAATCTACTTGTAGCGAATGATCCATATAGTGCACTAGAGATAATTGCTAACCAAGAAATAACGCCAGAAATTATTGTCGTTGACTGGATTATGCCCAAAATGAATGGGCTTGAACTCTGTCAAAAAATCAGAGAGCTTAAATTCACTATTACACCTTATATCATCATGGTCACCTCAAATTCACTGGGAGAGAACGAGCAAAATGCACTTGATGTAGGTGCGGATGACTTTATCGAAAAACCCATTCATGGTGCCATTTTTATCTCTCGTCTACGCGTCGGCGCTCGCATTATTAATCTGCAAAAAAAGTTGTTATCACTGGCGCATACTGATGAACTGACCGGATTGTTGAATAGACGTGCTGCTATTGATGCCTGTAAAACCCATCTATCCCGACTGGCACGCACTGAAGTACCGCTTAGCCATTGTCTTATTATTTCTGATATTGATTTTTTTAAAAAAATTAATGATACATACGGTCATGAGATGGGAGATCGGGTCTTAGTCGATGTGTCTAAACGTTTGCGAAACAGTCTCCGACCTTTTGAAACGGTCGCTCGATTTGGAGGGGAAGAATTTTTACTCTACTGTGAAGCAAATGAAAAAGAAATAAAACTGATTCTGGAAAGAATGCGAAAGGCCATCTGTACAGATCCCTATACTCTTAACGATGTATCACTGAATCTAACTATGAGTTTCGGTTGCGTTGTAATTAAGCAGAATGATACTCATCACGATATCAATGAATTTATTAAGACAGCTGATAGTTTGTTATACGAAGTAAAAAATGCGGGTAGAGATAATTTTAAAGTTGCTACTTTTGCATCAATGAAAAATGACTAAATATGAGTGAGTAAAGCCTGACTAAATCTGTTGATAAGAGCTCGTTATATAACGAGAAAAAGGTACAACATGGACACCGATAGAAAAATTTTAATCGTTGATGATGATCCGATCATAATTGTGGAATTATCCTCGACTCTTAAGGATTTAGGAGATATTTATGTTGCCACCTCAGGCGAGAGTGCAATAGCCACAGCAAAAGATATTGTCCCGGATATTATTCTCCTAGATATTGGCTTGCCTGATATAGACGGTTTCAATGTTTTAACGGAGATTAGTAACAATGAACGCTTGAGACATATTAATGTGATTATCGTCACGGCCCATGGTGAGTTTGATAATCATCTCAAATCATTGTCCATTGGTGCCGTGGACTTCATCAGTAAACCAGTCAATAGACAGCTGCTGGAGAAGAAGATTTGTTCTATCCTCATCAATCGAACCCATATCACCAATACCGTTAAAATCAAGTCACAGACACAATTAGAACAACTCAATAATCAATTTATGAACCTGTTAAGTATGCTGACTGAGGCCGTCATCATTACAGATACACAGGGACAGATAAAGCTGGCAAATGACTACAGCAAATCCTTATTCGGTTATAAAGAATTAAGTGATAAAAACATCAATCTTATTATTCCCGCAGAGCAGCTTACACATCAGAATAGGGTGGATGAATTAACGGATCAAAAAGACTTCACACCCATTTTCAGACATATGGACTTGATAAAACACAATGGTCAAGTGATCGATGTTGAAGTAGGTATTTCATTACATAAAAATGAGATGGGCTATCTTTTTCTTTATGTGATACGCGATAGATTTGAAAAGAAATTAACACAAGCACGTTTATTGAAAGCGGCCCTTTATGATCCGTTAACCGGGGCCTACTCGAGAGAGGCACTCGAAGTAGACTTAGACAAAACTTATGGCAAAAAAAGCAATAAGGCGTGTTATGTAGGTTGTTTGCTTGATGTGGACAGGTTCAACGAACTCAATGCTGTCTATGGTCATAGTCACTGTAATAAGCTGCTGAGGGATATTACCAATGAGCTTAGGAAATTATTAGAAAAATTGCCATTGAGACTATACCGGGTCGGTGGTGACTTGTTTATTATAAAATCCATCCAGCCTATAGAAAAAGTCAATTATGCAGCGACGAAAGAGGCTATCCAGCATGCCTTTTCAATGTTGTTAAAGAATGTCAGTCAACAACTTGAGCATAAACTTTCAATCAGCGGCGTGATGTCTTTCTTCAGCACTGATATTTTAAAAAGTGGTGCAATGCTGCCTATGCTTGAAGATGCAATTAAAAACTGTAAATTGAAAGGCAACTCAGGTGAGTTAATATTTGTAGAAAACACCAATTATAGTCGTACGATAAAAGTGGCAGAACTGGCTCAGTCCATGTTGTCCGGACTAAATTACGATACATTGAGTGTTGTATTTCAGCCTAAAGTTAACGCCGCAAACGAAGTAGATTCAGCCGAAGCATTACTACGCTGGCATAGCACCAATCCATCGCCGTTGAATCTCTTAGACTTTATCGGTGTCGCTGAAAGTACCGGTGTTATTATAAATATCGGTTACTTTGTGCTTGATCAGGTCTGTGACATGCTCAATGCCATTCGACAAAGCCAACCCAACTTTGATAAAAAAATATCCGTCAATTTAAGTATTCGCCAACTTGCGGATCCAACTCTGGTCGATACGTTTAACGCAATATGTCAGCGCCATGCTGTTCCATGCAAACAAATTATTTTTGAAATTACCGAATCCGTAATGGCTGAAAACATCAAAGTCTTAACTACCGTGATTCATGACTTAAAAACAGCAGGCTTTGGCATTGCTATTGATGACTTTGGTACCGGACAATCCAATCTTAGCTATATCAGTCAATTACATCTTGATGAGTTAAAAATTGATAAATCCTTTATTGATCAAATCACTAGTGAAGACGGTCAATACCCCATTGTTGATACCGTGATTAATATGGCGAAGGCAATGAAATTAACGGTAGTCGCTGAGGGAGTTGAAAGTCTGTCTCAAGCTAACTATTTACGAGCCAAGTCCTGTGATTTGATACAGGGATATTATTTCTACAAACCCATGCCACGTGATGAGTGGTTGAAATTAGTGACAGATGGCAGCTGAAGCCTCTGATTCTCTTTTATGCCCGTTATGTGGTGGCCCTAATGCATGTGGCAATATATCAGCGGCTGACAATCCGGCTGATTGTTGGTGTCATCAGCCGGACAGGGTATTTAGCCAGAATCTGTTAGATAGTGTGCCCGCTAAGTACAGAGGTAAAGCCTGCATTTGTCAGCAGTGTGTTGCAAAGCAAGCAGTAGAACCATACAGCGCCTGAAACTATCCATTCAGATTACTTAAATAAAATAAAAAGAAGAGGGCGGAGTTTCCGACGTTCTACATATACTAGGGCTGCTGAGCTTTTACCTGCCAGCCACCACCTAACGCTTTGTAAATAGCCACTAAATTAAGACCTGATGTAATTTCGCTGTTTGCCAGCGTATCTTCAGCTTCGAGCAGTGTACGCTCAGCATCCAACACATCAAGAAAATTATCATAGCCACTATCAAAACGATTTCTGGCCATGGTGGCAGATTGCTTCGCCGAAGCAGCCGCTTGTTGCAGTTCGGCACGTCGTTGTTCTTCATTTGAGAAGTCACTCATGGCGGATTGAATTTCTTCAAGCGCGGATAACACTGTTTTTTCATATCGTGCCAAGGCTGCGTCCGTTTGGGCATCAGTCTGGTCGACATATGCTTTAAGACGATCGCGATCAAAGACTTGCCAACTGATTGATGGACCAATTGAACCCGCGAGGGCTGATGTACCAAAGCTACTTAGGTTTGTCGAAATGAACCCGAGTGAGCCGAGAATACTTACCTTGGGAAATAAGTCCGCCACCCTTAGATTGTAATCAGCCACGCTGGCTGCCAATGAACGCTCTGCTGAACGAATATCCGGGCGTCTGTTTAGCAGTTGTTGAGCATCACCGACTGCCACGCTGAGTGGTAAAGATGGCAAGGCTTTGCTCTGAGACAAGTTGCTACGCAGAGCATCCGGCACTTGCCCGGTGAGAACCGACAGGCTGTTGATAGTTGAGTCTATCTGCGCTCTCAGCGGTGGAATAGTTGAACGAGTCAGACTTAATTGTGTTCTGGCCCGACTGACGTCCAGGGCGCTGGCGCCACCAGCATTGAGTATTTTTTCTGTTAATTCAAAGGTTTCTTTTTGGTTCTCAGCATTGCGCTGAGCAATATGCAGCCGATATTGAGCACCACGCAATACAAAGTACTGTCTGGCGACTTCTGCAGCGACACTGACATACATTTGTTGTAAATCAGCAGCGATAGCTTGTTCCTGAGCAAGCTGAGACTGAATACCGTAACTGACACGACCGAAAATATCTAATTCCCAACTGGCATCAAATCCGGTCTCATAAACATCCGCTGCTCGCGTTGTTGAGTTTTGTGCTTCTTCAGAATACAAATTCCGGCTGTAGCCAGCGTTTGCGTCAACAGTCGGGTATCTATCTGAGCCAACCGCTCTGGATAAAGCCCGAGCCGCTTGCAAGTTTGCCAGTGCGATACGTACATCAAGGTTATGTGATAAAGCCTCTTCAACCAATTGACTGAGTTGGGGATCCTGAAAGGAAGTCCACCAGTCAGCAATCGGTTGCTGTGCCGTAGCAAATTGGTAGCTCTCATCGCTCAGTTGGGTGCTTTCAACTGAACTATCCGCGGTGGGGGACTGATAATCACGAAATTGAGCACAGCCGCTAATGGACAGGCTGATTAATGTACAAAGCATCAATTTTTTCATGATGTTTCTCCTGTCGTTTTCTCAGGCTTAAAGTGAAGTGCGACCCGACGACAAATCACATAAAACACCGGCGTAAATATCAGGCCGAAGAAGGTTACCCCTAACATGCCCGAAAATACAGCGACACCTAATGCTTGTCGCATTTCAGCACCTGCACCTTGAGCAATGGCCATGGGTACAACCCCAAGAATGAAAGCAAATGAAGTCATCAGGATTGGACGCAGACGTAATCTGGCGGCTTCAACAGCCGCATCCCAGACAGACCGGCCTTGACGTTCCAATTCTCTGGCAAACTCGACAATCAAAATAGCATTCTTTGAGGCTAAACCAACCAGAACAACCAAGCCTATTTGCGTCAGAATATTGTTATCCATTTTTGCCAGATAAACACCGGTAATAGCGGATAACAAACACATCGGCACAATCAGGATGATAGAAAACGGCAATGCCCAACTTTCATACTGTGCTGCCAGTAATAAGAAGACAAATACCACGGCCAGCAGGAAAGCCAGGGCGGCTGTGTCACCGGTCGCTTTCTCCTGATAAGCTATTTCAGTCCACTCATAACCAATGCCATCAGGCAGAATTTTGGCGGCTAAATCTTCCATCGCATCAAGTGTTTGACCACTACTAAAGCCATCAGCACTACTGCCCATGACACCCGCTGCTGGATATAAGTTATAGCGTGGCACACGCGAAGGGCCAGACGTATCCCGTACTGTGGCAAAAGAGCCTAACGGCACCATATCACCATTGGTGCTTCTGACCCGGATTCTCAGCGCATCATCTACCGTTAAACGATCTTCTGCTTCAGCCTGAGCTGTTACTCTAAATGTTCTTCCTAAATAATTGAAATCATTAACATAGACAGAGCCAATAAACACTTCTAAAGCCTCAAATACGTCAGCGACGGGCACGTTAAGACGTTCGGCTTTATTACGATCAATATCCAGGTAGATTTGAGGATTATTGGTATTAAAGAACGAATACACCGCTGTGGTGGCAGGACTATCAGGACTATTCGCGGCGGCTGCCATATCGGTAGCGGCCTGCTCTAAAACTTTTAATCCACGACCACCACGGTCCTGCAGCATCATTTTGAAACCTCCCGCACTACCAATACCGGGTACAGGAGGACGCTCAAATACCGCTACCTTGGCTTCTTTGAAGCCAGCAGCAACAGCCCGCATATCACTGAGGATGGTTTGATATTTAATCCCTTTAGCAATACGATCTTCAAACGGCTCTAAAGGTGTAAATATGACGGCCGCATTCGATTGTATGGTTCTGGTCGCACCAGAAAAACCCGTAAAGCCAACCGCGTTTTTGACACCTGGCACTGACAACATTTGATCAGTAACAGCCTGAACCACTTTATCCGTGGCATTAAAGGAAGCGCCATCAGGCAGTGTAATGGCCACAATCAAAGAGCCTTGATCCTGCGTTGGAATAAAGCCAGTAGGTACGCGGTTAAATTGAAATGCGGTTAAGGTCATCAAGCCCGCATAAATCACTAACATAATGAGTCCCATACGGATGGTTTTACCAACAAACCAACCATAGCGAGCAGATAAACCTTCCATCCCCCGGTTGAAGCCATTAAAGAACGCTTTAACCGGTGAGCGATACCATTTAACCGGTTTTTCTGGCTTATCCTTATCATGAGACTTCATCAAAATCGCGGCTAAAGCCGGTGATAAGGTTAACGATACCGCCACAGAAATCATTGTCGCCACAGCGATGGTGATACCAAAGGCTTGATAAAATTCGCCTGAAATCCCTTCGAGGAACAGGGTAGGCAGGAACACCGCAACTAATACCAGCCCCATGGCAATTAATGCCGAGCCTACCTCATCCATGGTTTTAGGTGCTGACTCACGGGGAGAAAGACCATTTCGCAGGTTTCGTTCCATGTTTTCAACAATAACAATCGCATCATCCACCACGATACCGATGGCTAAGACCAGGCCGAATAACGTCAGGTTGTTTAACGAGAAACCAATGGCTGACATCACTGCAAAGGTACCAATAAGCGATACCGGGATAGCCACAATAGGGATAATCGCTGCACGCCAGGTTTGCAAGAAAACCAGAATGACAATCACCACCAGAAATACGGCTTCATAAACCGTCATTTTCACCGCATCTACCGATTGTTCGATAAAGTCAGTCGGGTTATAAGCAAACTCATAGGTCATACCTGGCGGGAAATCGGCCGCGATATCTTCCATTTCAGCTTTGATCTGATTGGCCGTTTCAATCGCATTGGTGCCCGGACGTTGGAATATAGGCAAGGCTACGGCTTGTTTACCACCTAAGTAACCTTTTGTGATGTATTCCTGTGCCGCTAATTCGATGCGAGCTACATCACGCAGCCGAACGATACGGCCATCATCACTGGCTTTGACAATAACTTCACCAAACTCTTCTGGGGTGGTTAATCGTCCTTGCGTCTGAATAATATATTCATAATAGTTCTGATCGGGTTGTGGAGCACGGTTTAAGGTACCGCTGGCAACCTGAACGTTTTGGCTGCGGATAGCCGATATCACATCACCCGCTGCAATATCATACGACTGAAGTAAGTCAGGTTTTAACCAGATACGCATCGCGTAATCTGATGCGCCATATACCGGTACTTCACCGACGCCATCAATACGACGAATACGGTCACGAATATTCAATACACCATAATTAGCGAGGTAGTTTTGATCGTAGGTACCGTCGGGAGAGGAGAGGTTGATAACGATCATCAGATCTGGCGAGTTCTTCTTGGTGGTGACACCTAAAGCACGGACACTCTGTGGTAATTTTGCTTCAGCAATCGCCACCCGGTTTTGTACTAAGACTTGCGCGGTATCCAGATCGGTTCCCAGCTCAAAGGTAACTGTCAGGGTCATCGAGCCATCGGCAGATGATTGAGAGTACATATAAAGCATGCCCTCAACCCCATTCACTTCTTGCTCAATCGGTGTGGCTACCGTTTCCGCCACGGTTTCGGCTGTTGCGCCAGGGTAAGTAGCGGAGACTTGTATGGTCGGTGGTGCTACTTGTGGGTATTGCTCAATCGGTAAACTCAGGTAAGCCATGTAGCCAATAATGACAACGATGATGGAGAGTACCGAAGCAAAAATAGGCCTATCAATAAAGAATTTTGGGAAATTCACAGTCGCTTATTCCTTATTAGTGTTTGTCGTGTTCGTTGTTTCATCAGAAGCTTGCTTGCCTAAAACATTGATAGGTTTCCACTCAAGCTCGACCACATTCGGTGTCACTTCCTGCCCACTGGCTTGTATACGTTGAATGCCATTCACCACCACTTTTTCATTACCGGTTAAACCTGTGCTGACCACAATCAGATCATTTTCAAGTAAATTACCGACAGTGACATACTGACGTTTGATGGCATTATTCTCATCAATGAGATAAACAAACTTTTTATCCTGATCCGTATTGATAGCATTTTCAGGTACCAATACGGCGTCGTAATTGGCACGGCCCAGCAAGCGAGCACGGCCAAACAGTCCGGGATAAATAATCCCTTCATCATTATTTACCGTCGCAGTCGCCTGGATAGTGCCTGTGGCACTATCGACCACATTGTCGACGAAGTGCATGGTGCCTTCGTGGTAGAACTTATCTTCGTCCATCAATTTGATATAGATAGGATTAGGGCTGGAATCACTACTTGGGCGTTGGCCTGCACGATCAAGACGGATGTATTTCAATAAATCGCCTTGTGAACCTTCGAAACGGAAGTGGATAGGATTGGTGCTAACGATACGGGTCAAAATGGTCTGGTTTTCTTCGACCATATTGCCAACATCAACATAGCTATCACTAATTTTACCGTCGATAGGAGAGGTCACTTCAGTAAAGCCTAACTGGAGCTTGGCATTGTTTAATGAGGCTTCGGTAATCTGAAGCTCCTGGAAACGTCTGTCGACTTCTTCTTGCGAAATTGCATTGGACTCACGTAATAGATGGGCACGATCCAATTCCTTTTTAGCGAGCTCATATTGAGCCTGAATTTGCCTTAACTCATAACGAAAAGGACGCGGGTCAATCACGTACAACACATCACCTTTTTTAACTTGCTGACCATCTTTAAACTTTTTCTCGATAAGGTAGCCAGTGACACGGGCCCGTAAATTGACGTTGCTAATGGCTTCAAAGCGACCTGTAAACTCATCCCAATCCGTCAGTTTGTGTTGAAGCGGAATGGCAACATCGACTTCAGCAGGCTTGGCTTGCTGTTGTGGTGCCTGACTCTCTGGCTCAGAGCAGGCAACCAGCATCAGGGAAAAAGCAGAAAGCAGTGTTAAAGGAATGGCTCGCATGATAAACATCTCTATATAAATAAATTCAATCAGGTTGTTTGCTTAAGCAACAAAAGGCGAATATATACACCTTGATGTGTAATTTTCATCAAGTCTAAGTGGCTATTGTTAGCCCTACATTAGGCTGATCTTAATGTTCACTTAATGTTATTAACCATAATAAGTGTGTAATTCTTAGGAATCATCTATGTATATTTTACTGGTTGAAGACAATGACATTGTCGGTGATGGCATTAAACAAGGTCTGGAAACGCTCGGTCACAGCACTGACTGGGTGACAGACGCTAATACCGCCAATCAGGCCATTCAACATGTCGATTACGATGTGGTGATTCTTGATCTATCACTGCCAGATTACGATGGTATGACATTACTCACCAACTGGCGTCAGAATAAGATATTGATTCCTGTGCTTATCCTCACGGCACGTGACGCCATACCAGACAGAGTGACTGGATTATCAGCCGGGGCGGATGACTACCTCACTAAACCTTTTGACTTTGATGAGTTGGTGGCTCGGCTGCAATCCATCACCCGTCGCATCGCTGGTCGGGCAGACAACGTTATCACCTTTGCCCATATCAGCTATAACCCCACTAAGGGGGAAGTTAAAGCTAACGGTCTGCCGGTGAAATTATCCAAAAGTGAATTGATTGTACTGGAAGCCTTAATGCACCAACCAGGTAAAGTTGTTAATACAGACCAACTTCAGGACAGACTTTATGGCTGGGCTGAAGGTGTGGCAAGTAATGCCGTCGCCGTGCATATACACAATCTGCGTAAGAAACTCGGTACCGATCTGATATGTACTGAACGTCGCTTAGGCTACTTTTTGGCCGTTGATAAATAATGAAAGGCAGCTTAAGAAATAAGTTATTAATCTCAGTACTGCTGGTCACGGGTATTTTATGTCTGGCTATCGGTCCGTTTATGTATCACACCATCAAAAGTGATGTGAAAGAGATTTTGGATGACCGCCTGGCTGCATCAGCAAAAATGCTGTCTCACATAGTGCACCAATATGATGTGAAAAATGAAAAACCATCATCGTCACTGACTAATGAACTCATACAACAGATTGAACAAAATAAAGATAATACTGAGGTTATTGTGTGTAATGTCACACGCATCGATGGTGAATTAATTATTAGCACAGAAGACGGTAATCAGGACGTGCTGACTTCTGTGAAAGATGGTTACAGCTTTATTCGTGACAATGGCACCATCTGGCGTGTATTCAAACTGACCGAACATGGTATTTCAGTCACCACTGCTGAGAAGCTGGATAAACGCCGTCAGCTCTTCAATATTGTATTAATTGGAGTACTTATTCCCTGGATTCTGGCTGTTCTGACCTTAATTATCTCCCTGTATTTTATTATCCAGCGTGTCTTTAAACCGATGACACAGCTACAGGATCATTTTGATAAACACACGGGTAACAGTTTAACGCCAATAGAAATTGAGGATGTGCCGAGTGAAGTTAAAGGTGTGATTGCCGGCTTTAACGCCTTACTCGCCAGAGTCAAAGCGGTGCTGGAGAGCGAGCGCCGTTTTACCGCAGATGCAGCTCATGAGCTGAGAACACCACTGGCGGGTATTACTACACAGCTTCAAGTGGCCATGCTCAAACAAGGTGAAACCGTTGATAACAATCTCAAGCAAGCGAACCTGGCCGTCAAACAGCTAACGGAATTGCTGGATCAGTTATTAATGCTGGCAAGACTGGATGCCGAGCAAATGGCGTCCATTACTGTCAGCAGTTCGGCGAGTGAGATTACCGCAAAAGCGCTAATGCCACTGCAGGATATGATTCAAGAAAATCAGATCCAGATTCACAAAATTATTCATAGTGAACAGGACTTGTTGCTACCACAGGAGTTAGTAGCGGTGGCGATTAGAAACGTGATCAAAAATGCCATTCAATTTTCTTCAGCGGAACAATCGGTGTCTATTCTGGTGACTGAGCAACCAGACTTTGTCACCTGGCAGATCACCGATGAAGCAGGGGGCATCAATCCCGACTTATTACCCAATGTGACCAACCGCTTTGTACATGACAAGAAAAAAGGTAATTTCGGTTTGGGATTAAGTATTACGAAAGCCGTCATTGATATCCTGAATGGTAAATTGACCATCAGTAATACAAAAGCAGGATTACGTGTCGATATTTCATTGCCATATTCCAGCCATGAGCTCAACTCAGAGCAAACACTCAACTAGCTATTTATGATGAATAACAGCTTAAAAGCAATGTGTATTTTGTTGGTTTCGGTGTTTTCACTAAGCGCCTGTACAACAAAAGATTGGCGAACAGCCAGCCGTGAATCAGCCGGTATTGCAGCCGATCCGGCGACACAGAAACAAGCCATTATTGAAGTCTATGCCGCGGATGCCTTTAGCTGGCGCGGCTGGTTTGCCGTGCATACCTGGATTGCCATAAAACCAGAAAATGCAGCAAGTTATACGGTCTATGAAGTGGTTGGCTGGCGTGTAAAGCGAGGTTTACCAGCATTACGGGAATATCAAACCACCACACCTGACACCTATTGGTATGGCGCCAGACCGGAAAAAATCTTATCTCTGCATGGGCAGAAAGCCGCCGAGCTGATCCCCAAAATCAAAACGGCGGTATCGCATTATCCTTGGGCTAATGACTACACTTTATTTCCCGGCCCTAACAGCAATACCTTCCCAGCCTGGGTGGGGTTACAAGTCAAAGAGCTGGGCTTAAAAATGCCATTTCGGGCTATCGGTAGTGGTTACGCAGATTAATCAGCCGTCTTTTTAGGTAATAGAGCTAAAAAGTTATCATGAGCAATGGCTTTAGCCACATCGGCGGGTAAGGCATCCAATACCGGATCAAAGCCATGCATAATTTTACCCAGGTTATCAAAGCTACCGACCACATCACTACCAATCACAAAGCGGCTTGGGTACTGTTCTAACAACGCCAGCCATTTAGCACGAGGCTGACCTTTTTCATTTAATAAATAGGGTTCAATCATCGTCCATGACAAATCAATGGTCAGATTATCGTATTTAGCTAATAGCTCTTGCAGAAGCGGTCGGATAAAGTCCAGCTCCTCCTGATGACGATGTAACTCTTTACTGGTGCCAGCATGGGCCCAGATAAACTTCACGTCAGGATTCTTTTTTAAAGCATCCTCTAACTCTTCTAAATACAAAGGGTTACGCTCACGTTTTGAGGTGATATTACTGTGCAATAACACCGGTAAATCATACTCAGCAGCCAACTTATAGACTTTCATCATCGCTTCACTATTGGCACGGGGTGCACTGCCGTGAATCAATGCCGTTAAATCATCATGGCGGGTAAAGACTTCGCCAATGCCTTGCCAAAAGCCGGGATTTAATTCTAAAGCACGACGTATATGATTCACCGAGTTTTTATCGTCGGGATTAAAACCAGACAAAAATGGAATAAAGCGTTTTTGTTGTTCGGGGTTGAGTGATTCTATGGCAGCGTGTAATTCAAAGTCGGTAGCGCTGTACCAATAAATAGCTGCGTCATCACCGGCATAATAACGGGGCTTTTTGGGTTCATTTTCATGCCATGTTTTCGCAACCGGAATCCCCATAATCACCGCTTGCGTAATATCACTTTCATCCATGGCCTTCAGTAAGGCCGGCATGCCATCTGTTTCCTGGAAAAAGTCGACGTAGTGTAAATGTGCGTCGATGTAATCACGAGCTGACACAAGCTGACTGGTCAGCAGTAAAGAAAAAGCGAGTCCTGTTTTTAACGTCATTGTTAAGTGTATTTTTATTATTAAAGGTATTCAGAGTGTCATTTCAGCCGAGAGTTCACATGGCTATTCAGGCAGGCATAATGCCATAGATATACTGATAAGTGTTTCCTGATAATAAGCCATGATAGGCTTACCCTGACGATAAAACATGGAGTATGACTGCTGTGCAGACCAATATTAAAAACTACTTAGCGGTAACAACGACTATTGCCAGTTCAGGCCAGCCTGCAGTCAATGAGTTTGAGCAAATTGCAGAGCAAGGTTATCAAGTCATTATCAATCTGGCGATGCCCGATTCCAGTTCAGCTATTGCAGATGAAGGCCATATTGTCACCAGCTTAGGCATGACCTATGTTCATATCCCCGTACCCTTTGATGCCCCTAAACAGAGCCATTTAATCCAATTCTTTAATGTCATGGCCGGACTTTCGGATAGAAAAATCTGGGTTCACTGTGCGTTGAACTACCGGGCATCCGCATTTTTGTATCTTTATCTGCGTATCATTGAACAACTTCCTGAGCATGAAGCCAAGCAAGCAATGCTGCCATCGTGGCAACCCAATGAAACCTGGTCTACGTTTATCACTCAATCTGAAACAATGCTGTTAGAAGCGGTAAAATAGCCCCGGGCTGATACACCGACCCGGAGCCCTGTCATGGTTTACAAGTTTAAATCACTCAAACTCGGGTGGTCATCTGGTCTTCTGCCTAATGCCCAGTGAAATAAACGGTCGGATTCTTTAATAGGCAAATCATTAATGCAGGCAAAACGACGCTGCATTAAGCCTTGCTCATTAAATTCCCAGTTTTCATTACCATATGAGCGAAACCAGTTACCGCTGTCATCATGCCATTCATAAGCAAAGCGCACAGCAATACGGTTTTGTTCAAACGCCCACAGTTCTTTTATTAAGCGATAGTCGAGTTCTCTTGACCATTTTTTCTGCAAAAACGCTCTGACTTGTTCGCGGCCACGTGGAAATTCAGCACGGTTACGCCAAATCGTATCTTCGGTATAAACCTGTGCAACACGATCTGGGTCGCGACTATTCCAGGCATCTTCAGCCATGCGGACTTTCTGTGTCGCCGAGGCTTCATCAAATGGCGGAAGAGGGGGCTTAATGTCAGTTGTCATAGTGTTTGTTCTCCAATATTAGATTTGTAGGTTGATGCCTGGCATGGACACATAGTCTGGTAAAGACTCAAACCGTGCCAGCCAAGCACTGATATTCTGATAGTGACTGAGATTGACCTGGCCTTCATGAGCCAAGGCCAGATAAGGGTAAATAGCAATATCAGCAATGCTTAACTTGTCAGCGACTAGCCACTGTCTATTGGCTAAATGACGGTCAATGATGTTCAACAACTTCGTTGTAGTATCAGTGGCGTGTTTAACGTCGATAGGTCGGCCCATTTTATGGTGCAGACGTAATCTGGCCGGACCATTTTGTAGCTCATTCGCGGCTGTAGATAACCAGCTTGTGATCTCGGCTAATAGAATAGGATCCTCAGACCACCATTGTTCACCGCCATACTTTTTAGCCAGATAAACTAAAATCGCCTGACTATCACGAACCACCACACCTTGATCATTAATCACAGGTGCCTGCCCAAATGGATTTAATTTCAAAAAATCTTCACTTAACTGTTCAGTCGTCCCCAAATCTAAATCGTATATTTGATAGTCCAAGCCTAAAAAGCAAAGCATTAGCCTGACTTTATGGCAGTTACCCGATAATGGAATGTTATATAAAATCATAATCAAGACGCTCTTTTAAAGGCTAAATAAAATAGCCTTATCAATTAATTACACGCTAATCATCAACTAAAAACTGCGCTATTTCATCCTGCGTATAACGCGGCGTAATATACTTTGGGCAATTCCAGTCCATCGCTTGCAGCGTGATAACAATGCCTCGCTCAACAGGGGCCCGAAACTCAGCCACCTCAAGTTGTTCAACCAGACTGGCATTATCCTGTTCCTGAACCAATTCAGCACGGCCCCATAGTTTCAGCCGGCGTTTTTCGGCATAGTTCATCAAAAATAAACACACCTTATTATTGCCAAGAATATTACCCACCGTGAGATATTGCCGGTTGCCAGCAAAGTCAGCAAAGCCAATTTGTGTCTCATTCAACACTTTCAGAAAACCTTTTGGCCCGCCGCGGTGCTGAATATACGGCCAACCATCCTCATTCGTGGTTGCTATATAGAAGCTATCCTGTTGTTCGATAAACTGTTTTACTCGGGCATCAATAAATACTTCATCCGTTACACCATGTTCCAGTGTCTGATAAAGCGCGCGACTGCCCATATCAGACTGCACCTGTTTCACATGATCGGTGAACGCGATTTTGGTAAAGGCTCTGGCCATATTACTCTCCTCAGAATAACTGCCCGGCCAGAAGGCCGGGCACGCTCTGCTCTACGCCGCCTGATTCAAATCGACTTTAGGAAAGTCAATTTCGACACGACTGGCTTTACTCAGAATATCGTTAATAAGTTAATGCCTGTATGGGTAATCACTTCGACAATATCGGCATCAGTAAACCCTGCATCACGCATTTCCTGTAGTTCAGCGGTCGTCACATCACCTGTGTGCTCAGCTAGTTTGCGTGCAAACTTCACAGCCACAGCGGCTTTCGCATCATGGCTGTCACCCTGACGGTTGGCGGTAATCTCATCACTGTTGAGTCCGGTTTTACGTCCGATAGCCGTATGCGCTGATAAGCAATAGCTACATTCATTTTTCTGGGCCAGCGTTAATGCAATTCGCTCACGTGTGGCGGCATCCAAAGAGCCATTGCCAGCAATATGGTGAAACCCCAGAAAGGCTTTCAGTGCATCCGGTGAATTGGCAAACACCCGAAGGAAATTCGGCACGATGCCTAATTTTGCTTTAATGGCTGAAAATAATTCGGCTTGTTCGTTATTAGCCATATCGTCTGTGACGGTAGTGATTCTGCTCATGTTTGTTCTCCTATTGTCAGTAAATAATGCTGTTGTGTTTCCAGCGAGAACATTATTGGCTATTATCAGAAATATAATAATCAGACAAATGATTAATTAACTATTGCATAAAGTGGAATAATAAATGGACCGATTACACTTAATGACGGTGTTCGTGGCCGTGGTGGAAAACGAAGGTTTTGCTAGTGCCGCTCGTAAACTCAGACTAAGTCCCCCAGCCGTCAGCCGGGCCGTATCAGAACTGGAAACCCGGCTGGGTGTAAAACTGTTGCACCGAACCACCCGACACCTGCAAATCACCGATGCTGGTCAACGTTATTACAAAGATGCCAAACAAATTGTGGCTTTATCAGAAGAGGCCGATGATGCTGTCAGAGGCAGAAATGCCATCCCCAAAGGGCTGGTCAGAATTACTGCTTCCGTATTATTCGGGCGGCTTTATGTGATGGATGGGCTTATCAGTTATTTGAAAAACTACCCGGACATGCAGGTGGATGCCTTATTCGTTGATCGTGTGGTCAATATGCTGGAAGAGGGTGTCGATGTCGCAATACGAATTGGTGAACTACAGGACTCATCGTATAAAGCCATTAAAGTCGGGGCTATTCGTCGGGTTTTATGTGCATCGACGCCGTATCTGAAGGAACATGGCTACCCGAAAAAACCAGAAGACTTAGCCGACCACAGAATTATTCTAGCCAGAGGACTCAGCCCAAGTAACGAGCTTAAGTTTATAAATAAAGGCAAAGCCACCAGTGTCAGAGTCAATCCATTTTTAACCGTCAGTGATAATTTCTCGGCAGAAAAAGCCGTGTTAGCTGATATGGGCATCTCTCGGTTTCTGTCTTATCAAGTCGCCGATAGCCTCGAGAGCGGGGCATTAAAAATCATTCTAAGCGAATACGAACATCCACCCGTCCCCGTGCATGTGGTGCACAGAGAAGGCCGTTATTCTTCAGCCAGAACACGGAGCCTGATTGACTGGATGGTAGAGCACCTACGTTCACAAACGTCGTTGAATTAAACGCAAAACAACTAGCTATCCAGAGTCGATATGCTCTGGATAGCCGATATGATCAGTGTGTATCTCTACTATTAAATACGAACTTATCCAACGCTATTTTGCCTGGTCCCCAAAGCAATAGAGAAAATAGCAATCCACCCCAGATAACGTGTAATAAAAAAGCCGCCGCAGGCATTTCTGCCAAACTGATAACAGCCACAAAATTAAATATAAACAAACCGATAGCGGCTACCGGGGTTAATAAGCCAATTAGCAGCAACACCGGTAAAGCGATCTCTGCGGCCGTGCCAATATAAGCCGCAATATCATGTCTTAAAAACGGCACGCTATATTCATATTCAAATAAAAACAGGGTGGACTCCCAGTCTTTTAATTTATTAAAGCCAGCAAAGAAAAAGACAGAGAACAGGTAAAACCTGACACTGAGTAAAGTCAGTGATTCAACTACCGATCGCGCCTTTATAAGTTGCCCGCTATACGGGACGCGTAAATTAAGATAAGTCATCGTGTTTTCTCCTGATAAAAGCCAGTGATAAGCCCCTCACTGATGGATTGTTGTAACCATGTTTCAAAATTAAATTGAGGATTAACCTGGTCCAGTGCATCAGAAATACCGCAGCCGGAAACAGTGATCCTGAGCCAATCGATCTCTGCCTCATCCACCTCACGGACATTGGCCTTCCATTGAGGCCGCCAAACCAGGGCGTGTTGACCGCTGCCATCTGAGAGTTTGTTTTTTGCCTGTTGAAAAAAAGATTGGCGTTGATGTTTATCTGAGGCCTGATGTGCCTGCCAGATATAAACCACGGGGTAATTCGATTCAAGCAGCGCCACGCCAGCACAATATTGAAGTTTCAGGCTTGCCAAGTCTGCTTCTGATGCAAGATCAAACCCGCTCATATTAACCACATCACACGCACGCTCGGCTTTATGGCAAAGCCAGTCGAGCCTGGCACAGTCTTTAATGAATGGATAATCGTCCAGATCCTGATGTTGTTCTAACCAGTCTGGTAGGGTTTCCCCCCACATGCCCCAGTCACCTTCGGTCAATAGTTCATGCTGGATAAAGTCCCTTATCAACAAGCTAAACACGTCCTCACCCAGCAGTTGAACGACGGTTGGATAAGTGATGGCTAAGGCTCTATTGGCATTCATCAACAGATTATTTCTGTAGATAGAAACCGCCTCTATGCTGTAAGTGGAAGTTGTCTGCAGCCAAAGTGCCTGAAATAAATCTGACTGATAATTAGCCATGGTCAGACACCTTATTTGCATAGTCCTTAGCGCGCATAGCTTCGTCGATAAGTTCGGACCATTCGGGTAATCTGCTATCCCATTCAACTAAGGTAGGTACATGACCAAAACGTTGAATGGCCGCTGAATAAGCCATCCAGCAGTCATCACTGACTGGGCCACTATGATCATCAATCCACATTTCAGCTGAAGGCTCGGCAATGCCGGCTAAATGAATTTCACCGACAAAGTTCGTATCCAATTCTGAAATGAACTGTAAAACATCATCTAAAGGTGATTGTGACTGTTGATTGACCGCATTGACATGAAGATTGTGAACATCCAGCAACACAGCACAGCCTGTCGACTGACAAAGTAAATTAAAAAATTCTGCTTCAGGTATGACAGAGTCAGTTATGGGTAAATACGACGAAATGTTTTCAACAAGTAGTTGCTGACCAAAAACATCCTGCACGCGTCGGATATTACGACACATGACTTTCAACGTTTCTTTATCAAATCTGATAGGCAGTAAGTCACCGGCATGCACAGTCTTGTCACCCTGACTCGACCAACTAAAGCAGGCATGATCCGATACTAATAAGGGTGAATAGCGTTCAATCAACCGTCGCATTTTCTGGATATGGGCCAAGGGCGGGGGAGTGAATGAACCCAACCCCAGTGAAGTACCATGAAAACTCAGCTTATACCGCTCAGAAATACGCTCCAATATGGCATGAGACATACCACCATCGGCAAAAAAATTCTCTGCATGCACTTCAACGAAGTCTATGGAGGCCGGTTCTAAGGCGGCTTCATAATGTTTGGATCGTAATCCTACACCGACTTGTATCATCTCAGCCTCCATAGGTTCGTCACGGGTCATTAGTTTGTAAGAAGCTTCTTCGCTTCATCTTTGGATAAGCCACCCAGATCGGTACAGGTACCGGCTGGCACCAGTTTCCATTCACCTGGATCGTTGTCCGTTTTAGATTGAGCGGCACATGAGTGCGTACCCGCCAAGTTGGCACAGTCGTTTTGACCTGCTTTCGCCACGCCGTAGCATTTTTCTTTACTCGCCGCATAGGCATTGATTGGGGCTGTTACGCCCAGTGATACAGTCGCTGCAATTGCAGCAGCAATAATTGCGTTGTTTTTCATCACTTCATTCCTTATATAAGTATTAAGCTTGGATAGTGTGGTCAATCCAGGCATGCACGTTTTCAACCGCCTGTGAGCCAATCAGCGAATCAACTGCACTGCCATTTTTAAACATGATGAGTGTCGGTACAGAGCGAACATGAAAGGTCTCACGAATGGCGGGCATATCATCGACATCCACTTCAGCCACACTAATATCGCTACGAGTCTTTGAAACTGACTCAATAATCGGGCTATAAATTTGGCAAGGGTTGCACCAGGAAGCTGAGATTTTCAGTAATAAATAGGCATGACGCTGTGCCTCAGCTTCTAGCTCGTCATGAGTAGTAATTCTTCGCATTGTTAAACTCCTTAATGAAAGCCCTGACTTACTCGAGCAAGTAAAGCCAGGGCTAAAGCACCTAAAATGTTTCAAGTGTTTTATCACTGAAAGTTTTGATGGTTGGCCAGGTGTCATTGGCATTGGTGATATAGCCAGGAATATCTTCAACCCAGAGTTTTTGCACATCTTTATTCAGGTTCAGATAGAGCTTGCCATCCACCACACGCCAAGCAGTTGGGTCTGTATCAAACTTTCTGCCTTTGGTGACGCCATAAGCACAAAAGCCACCGAACTGTGGGGCATATTTGGCTGGCTCAGCACGGAATAAATCGCGATTTTTTTCACTGCTAAAGTGATAAATCGCATTTTTATAGGTCGCGGTATATTCACTCGAACCTTTAGTGGGTGCCGCTTTGGTGAAATACGCCACTGGGTCATAACCCTGAATAGCCAGGTCATTGGCATTGGCATTCATATCAATATCTGCTGCCAATGTTGCTGCTGAAAGCGTGATCGCAACCGCTGCTGTAGTCGTCATTAAAAATTGCTTTATCATGGTTTACATCTCCGTTATAGGTATTTGTATTAATTACAGTTTCGATTCGTTACACATTAAGTGACTGATGATTTTCGAATCAGCGGAGACATTATTTCTCATTCAGATTTATAAAATAATAGGACGAATGATTAAAAAACTATTACGCAAACTGAAATAATTAAGCTGCAATGTTTTTCATAAAAATCAGTAGTCAGCCAGCTTGAAAGGGGAGAGACGAGATAACGTGGTTTATCACTATCGATAAATAGTGCTACTTTATGAGATTGATTATTACTTAGATCATCCAATATGCCATTCAGAAAAAAACAGCAACACAGAGCCTTATTCGGCACGAAACAGCAGAGAAGGAATAAGGGAAAATGGCGTTGGATATTCTTTTTACTTTTGCTAACAATGGTTTGTGTCGCCATTTATCACGTTAACAAGCCTTTGCCCGCAGGTGTTAATTTCACCAGCCCCCAACGCACAGCCACGGATGTACAGTTTCTGGCAGACAGAACCTACACCGTTGATGGCGAGCGCCAAACGCAGCAACAGATTTTCGATACCGTATTTGAGATGATTGCCAACGCACGCCATATCGTGCTGGTTGATATGTTTTTATTTAATGACTATCTGGGCAAGGGCTCGGAACAACATAGACCACTTTCAGATGAACTCAGCAAAGCGTTGATTGCTCAGAAAAAGCGTTATCCGGGTCTACAAATACACGTCATTTCCGATCCCATTAATAGCCTTTATGTCGGGCTTCCTTCCAAACATTTTGCTGAGCTTAAAGCGGCAGGCATACCCGTCACGCAAACTGACTTAACTCAATTACGTGATAGCAACCCGGCTTATTCCGGTTTTTGGCGTTTGTTGATTCAGCCATTTGGTAATAGTGAAGGCGGATGGTTACCCAATCCGTTTGGTGAAGGACAAGTCTCTGTAAGAAGCTATCTCAACTTACTGAATTTCAAAGCGAATCACCGCAAGTTACTGATCGCTGATAATGGCTCAGAATTAACCGCATTAGTGACCTCGGCCAATCCACATGATGGCAGCAGCGCCCATGGCAATGTGGCCTTACGCTTTAATGGGCCGACGGCATGGGATTTACTGGAGAGCGAAAAGGCCGTGCTGGCATTATCAGGTAAAGCCTTAGCCAAAGTGGCACTTCCACAAAAGGCTGAAAACACGGACAGTAATCTCAGTGTGCAAGTCGTCACCGAGAATGCCGTAGAACAAGCCGCATTAGCCATGATTAACCAAGCTAAATCGGGTGATAAGCTGGATATGGCGATGTTCTACTTATCTGATCGGGATATTGTGGAAGCACTGAAATCTGCACAAACGAGAGGTGTCGTGTTAAGAGTATTGCTGGATCCCAATAAAGATGCCTTCGGGCGACAAAAAAATGGTATTCCGAATCGTCCAGTGGCCCATGAATTAACGCAAGCCGGTATTACCGTTCGTTGGTGTGATACCCATGGCGAACAATGTCATGCTAAATGGCTGATGCACCGTGGCGCTGGTGAAACAACCATGTTACTTGGCTCAACCAATTTCACCCGACGCAATTTACACAATCTTAATCTTGAAACCAGTGTGATTGTAAAAGGGCCAGCCAACGCAGCACCTTTTCGGCGTGGTCGTAGCTGGTTTGATGAACGCTGGCATAATCTGTATGGCCGTCATTACAGCGTGGACTATGAAAACTATGCAGATGAAAGACGTTGGCCCCAACTGTTATATCGCACCATGGAAGCCACAGGGCTCAGTACGTTTTAGTTAAAGCTAAAAATGGGATAACCCAAAAGAATGTCACGCCCAGGTGGGCGTGACGATTCTAACAGGCAATGGTTTACTGAGCTTGTGGCTCTTCCAGATAACGGAAGAAGTCCGAGTCAGCATTGAGCATAAGCGTACTATTCGCACCCAAGGCCCGGTAGCTTTCCAGCGTACGGAAGAAAGAATAGAACTCGGCATCAGCGCCGAAAGCTTCACCATAAATACGCGTCGCTTCAGCATCTGCCTCACCGCGTATTTTCTCGGCATCACGCGCGGCTTCAGAACGAATGCGACGTAGATCGCGTTCCATATTACCCAGGATTTCCTGGCTACGGCCCCGACCTTCAGAACGGAAACGCTCAGCAATAGACTGACGTTCAGCAATCATCCGACTTTCTACCTGACGACGAACTGATTGAATGTAATTGACGCGTTTAATACGCACATCATCAAGCTCAATCCCCAGTGCTGGCATAGAATCCCGAGCCCGTTTCAGGATACCGGCTTCCAGTAATTCACGCCCCAGTTTCGGTTGTTTCTCCAGATTAACGTCACTGCGTTCAGCCAGGGCGGGGTCATCTAACTCCGCGACATTCACTTGCCAGTCTTTCGAGCGAACGATCTCTTCCAGTTCGGTGGACGACACCATATCTCTCACCACCGAATCAATGATGTCATCGAGTCGAGTACGTGCACCGGCTTCATCGCGAACACTGGTTAAAAAGAGTAGGGGATCAGTGATTCTCCAGCGTGCCGTGGTATCCACAAGAATAAACTCACGACCCAGTGTCGGAATCTGAGTTACATCACCATCCCAGACCAACAGACGTTTATCGAAATAACGGACATTCTGCCAGGGGAGTTTGAACTTCAGCCCCGACTCATTAATGACATCGCCAATTGGTTCACCGAACTGGACCAGAATGGCTTGTTCAGCTTCATCTACGGTATAGAGAGTAAGGTTACCGAGGATAACGGCTAACACAACGATGAAGGCAAGTAGTGAGGTTTTCATTTGTCACCTCCAATGGTTTTACGATTCACATCGATCAATGGCAACGGCCCGACTTGGCCATCCTGTACCACCAAAATTTGGCCGATATTCGGCAGGATCTCATTTAACGTTTCCAGATAGAGACGTGAACGCGTCACCGTGGGGGCTTGTTGGTATTCACGCAAAACAGCACTAAAACGTGTACTTTCACCATCGGCCCGGTTCACCCGTTCCGTGGCATAACCTTCAGCCTCAGCGACGGTTCGAAGCGCAGCACCCTCAGCGTTTGGAATCTCCTGATTCACTCGTTTTTGTGCCTCATTAATCATACGTTCGCGCTCCTGACGGGCTTCATTCACTTCATTGAAGGCAGGTTGAACAGCAGGGGGCGGCACCACATCCTGCATTTCAACGGTACTAATACGAATCCCGGCATCGTATTGGTTGAGTATCTCCTGAATCTCATCACCGGCTTTCTGCTGAATCTCCACCCGGCCGATAGTCAGTACCTCTGAGCCCAGCATATTACCGACAATGCGACGCATCACAGACTCGGAAATATCACGCAGGGTTCGGGTAGGTTCACGCATCTGATAGAGAAACTTGATAGGGTCTTCAATACGGTATTGCACCACCCACTCAACATCGATCATATTCAAATCGCCAGTGAGCATTAATGACTCATCTTCAAATTCGGCCGCACTGTAGGTGGAGCTTTCTCCCTGACGGGTTCCCCGAGTGCGAAAGCCAAACTCCTGTTTCAACACGCGTTCAGTAGCGACCAGTTGTATTTGATCAATACCAAACGGAATTTTGAAATGCAGACCCGGATCAGTAATCCCTTTGACGGAACCGAAGCGTTTCACCACAGCGCGCTGTTCCGGTTGCACCGTATAGAAAGAAGTCATTGCACCCCACACCAGCAGAATAACTAGTAGGACGCCAATAAAGCCGCCACCTAACTTGCCACGCGAAGGGCCGCGGCCACCACCAGTCAACTTTTTTATTAATTCAAACAGGTCAGGTGGCCCAGAAGGCCCTCGACCATCGTCTTTTACAGATTGAATCATCTTCTCTCTCCTTTATTTGAAAGGCCAGTCTACTCTTTAGGGGCGGCTGTGTACGGTATTGGGGCAAAATGGTTAAGGAGTCTGGCGTCGGCAAGTAGTAATGACGTGGTGATAATGCTGAGGGATAGGTATAGTTTTTTTGTTGGGATGAGGTGATCGCAACATTTCAAGCCTCTATAATTTAACTTCAACTCGTAAAATGCTAGGCAAAGCTTAAATTCGTGATAACCTCTGGCCTTACTCAAGAACAAGACAAATAAAGGCATAGCCGTGATCCGCTACTATCTCGCCCGCAGGATGGTAAATGCGTATTGCAGATGTAGCCAGAGAAAATATTTAATAACGTTGATCTACAAAGAAACGTTTCAAAAAGTCGCTCTGGAAGTGATTGAAAAGCTATTGCTGTTATTTGATTGTAAGCTAGATGAACACATAAAAAACTGCCATAACGAACAGTTACATATTCGTTTATACCATCATTGAACACATTAAATTGGAAATAAGGAAAGCATGACAAGCACACAACAACGCGCCGCCCTACAACGTCAGATATGGGCTATTGCCAACGATGTTCGCGGTGCGGTAGACGGCTGGGATTTTAAACAATATGTCCTCGGTACACTGTTTTACCGCTTTATCAGTGAGAACTTTGCCGCTTATATAGAAGGTGGCGATGACAGTATTCATTATGCTGAATTACCTGATAGCGTGATCACACCCGAAATCAAAGACGACGCTATCAAAACCAAAGGTTATTTCATTTATCCCAGCCAGTTGTTTATTAATGTAGCGAAAGCAGCTAATACCAATGAAAGCTTAAATACTGATTTAGCTGCTATCTTTGCTGCCATCGAGACCTCAGCTAGTGGTTATCCATCTGAAGTCGATATCAAGGGTTTGTTTGCGGACTTCGATACCACCAGTAATCGTCTTGGTTATACCGTAAAAGATAAAAATCAACGCTTGGCTCATGTGCTAAAAGGTGTGGCAGGTTTGGATTTTGGCCAGTTTGATGATGCCCATATCGATCTATTCGGTGATGCCTACGAATATTTAATTTCCAATTACGCCGCCAATGCAGGTAAATCAGGCGGGGAGTTTTTCACGCCACAGCATGTATCCAAGCTTATTGCCCAACTGGCGATGCACAAACAAACCAGTGTCAATAAAATTTATGACCCAGCCTGTGGTTCCGGCTCACTACTGCTGCAAGCCAAAAAGCATTTCGACGCCCATATTATCGAAGAAGGTTTCTTCGGCCAGGAGATTAATCACACCACTTACAACCTGGCACGGATGAACATGTTTTTGCATAACATCAATTACGACAAATTCAATATGCAGCTGGGCAACACTCTGACAGAACCACACTTTGGCGATGAAAAACCCTTTGATGCCATCGTTTCCAATCCGCCGTACTCGGTGAAGTGGGTTGGTTCAGAAGATCCAACCTTGATTAACGATGAACGTTTTGCTCCAGCCGGTGTGCTGGCGCCGAAATCCAAAGCAGATTTTGCTTTTGTTTTACATGCACTCAGTTATCTATCCGGCAAAGGCCGCGCTGCCATCGTCTGCTTTCCGGGGATTTTTTATCGCGGTGGTGCCGAGCAAAAAATTCGCAAGTATTTGGTGGATAACAACTATGTAGAAACTGTCATTTCGCTGGCACCTAATCTGTTTTTTGGCACCACTATCGCCGTGAACATTCTGGTCTTGGCTAAAAACAAAATCACTACCGATACTCAGTTTATTGATGCCAGTGGCGAGGCTTATTTTAAAAAAGAAACGAATACCAACGTACTCACAGATAAGCATATTGAAGACATCATGCAGGTGTTTGGTAGCAAAGAGGATATCGAGCACTTTGCGAAGTCAGTCCCGTTTGAGCAAATTGCAGACAATGATTACAACCTATCGGTGAGTAGTTATGTTGAAGCCAAAAATACTCGCGAATTAATAGATATTGCTGAGCTTAATGCCGAACTCAAAACCACTGTCGCCAAGATCACTCAGCTGCGTGAAGACATTGATGCGATTGTTGCGGAGATCGAGGGATGAGCGAATTGAGCTTTATGGAGAAACTACTGGGTGGGGTTGATATTGGATGGCTGCCTCTAGGTGAAGTTACAAAATACGAACAGCCAACTAAATATCTGGTGAAGTCCAAAAAGTATGATGATGATTTTGATACACCTGTTTTGACAGCAGGTAAAACCTTTATCCTCGGGTATACAGATGAGACCGAAGGGATAAATCAAGCCTCAATCAATCCTGTAATTATCTTCGATGACTTTACAACCGCCAATAAATGGGTTGATTTTGACTTTAAAGCTAAGTCATCCGCTATGAAAATGATTACTTCAAATGACAAAGAAAAGTTTTCTCTTAAGTACGTTTACTATTGGCTTAACACTCTTCCAACTGGATTGACTGAAGGCGATCATAAGCGTCAGTGGATTAGTAATTACTCTAATAAAAGCGTCCCCATCCCCTGTCCAAATAACCCAGAAAAATCCCTCGAAATCCAGGCCGAAATCGTCCGTATACTGGACGCATTTACCGCCATGACCGCCGAGCTGACCGCCGAGCTGACCGCCGAGCTTAGCCTACGTAAAAAACAATACAACTACTATCGCGATAAACTGTTGAGTTTTGAAGAAGTAGAAGTGGAGTGGAAGACGTTAGAGCATCTTTGTACATCCATATCTGCGGGTGGGGATGTGCCTAAAAACAGTGTTAAAGGCCAAACGCACCCAACTGTCGAATATCCGTATCCAATCTATGCAAACGCTATTGAAGAAAAAGGGTTATATGGCTTCACTGATGACTTTAAGATTGATAGTGATGCAGTAACTATCTCTGCGCGTGGGGCAAAAGTCGGATACCATGCTGTCCGAGAAGCTAAGTTCACACCGATAATTCGGTTAATTGTTTTAGTTGCCAACAAGAAACTTATTAGTACTAAGTATCTAAATTATGTTTTAGATATGTCTGCCATAGGAGGAACTGATGCTGGAATACCGCAGCTAACTGTACCAATGGTAAAAAAAATTACGGTTCCAATTCCTTTTCCAAATGACCCAGATAAGTCACTTGCAGAACAAGCCCGAATCATCTCGATCCTCGACAAATTTAATGTACTGACCACCTCCGTCACCGAAGGCCTACCTCGCGAAATCGAGCTACGCCAGAAGCAATACGAATATTATCGTGATTTACTGCTGAGCTTTCCAAAGCCAGATACTAAGAAAGTGGCTTGATATGTTGATGATGTTGGGAAGGATTGTCCTGCAAAGAGTAGAGAAGAAGCTATGTGAGCTGAGAGGATGTAGAGCACTCATAGTTATGGTGTCGGAGTTATTTTTCCATTCAAACCGTTCATTCATTAAATCAAATTCAAGGAAGGATCTGATGATAAATATGAAGCAAACTCGCTATATCAGTAGCGATAACCAGACATTCGCGTTTCCACAAAAGCGCAGGGTGCAAAAAGCGCATATTGCCTATGTCGCTGAGGAGCTTACTCATGACTAATAAGCTCAGTCTACAAGATCAAACCAGGGAGTTTTTGCTTTATACCGCACCGAGTGGCGATATTAAAGTTGAGGTGTTGCTTAGCAATGAAACTATTTGGTTAACGCAAGACCGAATGGCGGCGCTATTTGGTGTGGGTGTGCCAGCTATTTCCAAACATTTGAAGAATATTTTTGAAAGTGGAGAGTTAAACCCTGAAGTGGTTATTTCCATTTTGGAAACAACCACTGAACACGGTGCTATTGCTGGAAAAACACAAACTAAAAAGGTTAAGTACTATAACCTTGATGCAGTGATCTCGGTTGGATATCGGGTTAATTCCAGGCAAGCGACACAGTTTCGTATTTGGGCCACAGGGCTGATTAAAGAATACATCATCAAAGGCTTTGCCATGGATGATGAGCGCCTAAAAAACGGCCGTTATTTCGGTAAAGACTATTTCAAAGAACTACTTGAACGCGTTCGATCTATTCGTGCCAGTGAACGCCGAATTTATCAGCAAATCACTGATATTTTTGCCGAATGTAGTATTGATTATGATCCTAAGTCTGAAACTACGCGTTTGTTTTATGCCCATGTGCAGGACAAATTTCATTTTGCCATTACCGGCCATACTGCAGCTGAAATCATTTCGTTAAAAGCTGATGCCAGTAAACCATTAATGGGCATGACCACGTTCAAGAATGCGCCAAAAGGTAGAGTGTTAAAGTCCGACACGATTGTTGCCAAGAACTACTTATCTGAGCAAGAGATCAAACAGCTGGAGCGAACCGTATCATCGTTCTTTGATTATATTGAAGGCATCATTGAGCGACGTAACACCTTCACCATGGAAGCCTTTGCGGCCAGCGTAGATAAGTTTTTGGCATTTAATGAGTACCAAATTTTAGAAGGTTACGGACGAATATCACGTAAAGACGCTGAAAATAAGGCCTTTCAAGAATACGAGCAATTCAACAAGCAACAACGCATTGAGTCTGATTTTGACCGAGAAATCAAGAAGCTGTTGCACAACAAGGATGCTAAGAAATGACAAGCTACAGAGCCATCGCTGAGTCTAAAAACTTCATCGTACTGGATAAGTACGAGAAGCAATGGGAAGTGAATGAAAGCTACCAAAGCGAGGGTGATTTAGAACGTGAGCTGGTTCAGGATTTGGTGAATCAAGGGTATGAGCTGGTTCCTGGCTTGAATCATCCCGCGGCGATGCTCGCAAATCTCCGTGTGCAATTACAATCCTTAAATAAGGTAACCTTTTCAGAGGGCGAGTGGGCGCGGTTTGTTGAAACCTATCTGGATAAACCCAGTGATGGCATCACTGATAAAACCCGCAAAGTGCATGACGATTATATCTATGACTTCGTGTTTGATGATCGCCGTATTCAAAACATTTACTTGTTTGATAAAAACAATATCGCCCGTAACAAAGTCCAGGTCATCAAACAGTTCGAGCAAACCGGCAGCCACGCTAACCGATACGATGTCACCGTTTTAGTTAATGGTCTGCCTCTGGTTCAGATTGAGCTAAAAAAACGGGGTGTGGCTATCCGTGAAGCCTTTAATCAGGTACATCGTTACAGCAAGGAAAGCTTTAACAGCGAACATTCGCTGTATAAATATCTGCAGTTATTTGTGATTTCAAATGGCACCGATACCCGATATTTTGCCAACACGGTCAGTCGTAACAAAAACAGCTTCGACTTCACCATGAACTGGGCGAAGGCTGATAACAGTCTGATAAAAGACCTCAAGGATTTTACTGCCACTTTCTTCCAGAAAAATACGCTACTGAAAGTGCTGCTGCATTATGCTGTGTTTGATATTAGTAATACGCTACTGGTGATGCGCCCGTATCAAATCGCCGCAACCGAAAGGATATTATGGAAGATAAACAGCTCTTTCCAAGCCAAAACTTGGAGCAAGCCAGAAGGCGGTGGCTTTATCTGGCACACCACAGGCTCAGGCAAAACGCTGACCAGCTTTAAGGCGGCGCGTCTTGCCACTGAGCTTGAGTTCATTGACAAGGTATTTTTTGTTGTAGACCGAAAAGACCTTGATTACCAAACCATGAAGGAATATCAACGCTTTTCACCTGATAGCGTTAATGGTTCTAAAAACACCGCAGCCTTAAAGCAAAACCTTGCCAAAGATGACAACAAAATTATTGTCACGACTATCCAGAAACTCAATAACTTAATCAAAAGCGAGGGTGACCTTGCTGTTTATCACCAGCAGGTGGTATTTATCTTCGATGAATGCCACCGCAGCCAGTTTGGTGAAGCGCAGAAGAATCTTCAAAAGAAATTTAAAAAGTATTATCAATTTGGTTTTACTGGCACACCTATCTTTCCCGAGAACGCATCGGGTGCTGAAACGACCGCTAGCGTGTTTGGGCAGGAGTTACATTCTTACGTCATTACCGATGCTATTCGGGATGAAAAGGTGCTTAAGTTTAAGGTGGATTACAACGATGTCCGCGTGAAGTTTAAAGCCATTGAAACCGAGCAGGATGAACAAAAGCTCAATGCTGCAGAAAACAAAGAAGCACTGTTACATCCTGAACGGATCCGTGAAATAGCAGAGTACATTCTAAAAAGCTACCGCCAAAAAACCCATCGTTTACAACCCGGCGCTCGTGGTTTTAATGCCATGTTTGCGGTCAGCACTATTGACTCAGCCAAGCTTTACTATGAGTCACTCACTCAACTACAGAAAGACAGTGAGAAACCACTTAAAATCGCCACTATCTTCTCCTTTGCAGCTAACGAAGAGCAAGAGATGATCGGTGCTATTGCCGATGAGAGCTTTGATGTCTCAGCCATGAATAGCAGTGCCAAGGAGTTTTTGAACAAGGCGATTGCTGACTATAACACCCACTTCAAATCAAGTTTTAGCGTTGATAGTGACGGCTTTCAAAACTATTACCGCGATTTAGCAAAACGGGTAAAAGGCGAGGATGACTATGGCAACAAACTACCACCAGAAGAAACCGTCGACTTGTTAATTGTTGTCGGTATGTTTTTGACCGGATTTGATGCACCGACTCTGAATACCTTGTTTGTCGATAAAAACCTGCGTTATCACGGGCTGATGCAGGCTTTTTCACGTACCAACCGTATTTATGATGCAACTAAAACCTTTGGCAATATCGTCACTTTCCGTGATCTTGAAAAAGCGACCGTGGAAGCCATTACCTTATTTGGTAATAGCAACACCAAAAACGTAGTATTAGAAAAAAGCTATACCGAATACATGGAAGGCTTTACCGATGTGATTACTGGTGAAGCAAGGCGGGGCTTTATGGAAGTGGTTAGTGAACTGGAGCAGCGTTTTCCTGATCCATCCAACATTGAAAAAGAAGCTGACAAGAAAGCCTTTGCCAAACTCTTTGGCGAATATCTGCGTGTCGAGAATATCCTGCAAAACTACGATGAGTTTGCGAGCCTGAAAGCACTGCAAAACGTCGATATAAGTGACTCTGAAGCAGTTGAAGCTTTCAAGGCTGATCATTACCTAGATGATGATAAGTTCGCTGAGTTGCAAAGTATACGTTTGCCTACTGAGCGTAAGGTTCAGGATTACCGCTCGACCTATAATGATATCCGTGAGTGGCAGCGTCGCCAAAAGTCAGCCGAAGATAAAGAAAAATCCACTATCGAGTGGGATGATGTCGTGTTTGAGGTCGACCTGCTTAAATCGCAGGAAATTAACTTAGATTACATTCTCGAGCTGATCTTTGAGCACAACAAAAAGACCAAGAGCAAAGCCGATTTGGTAGATGAAGTACGTCGCGTCATCCGAGCAAGTCTCGGTAACCGAGCTAAAGAAAGCTTGGTGGTCGACTTTATCAATCAAACTGATCTTGACCAGATTGGCGAAAAAGCCACTGTAATCGAAGCCTTCTTTGCCTTTGCCCAAGCTGAGCAGCAACGTGAAGCCGAGGAGTTGATTACTGCTGAAAGCCTGAATGCTGAAGAAGCCCGACGATACATCACTACTTCGCTAAAGCGAGAGTTTGCCAGTGATGCGGGTACAGAACTAAATACCCTTCTACCCAAAATGAGTCCATTGAACCCACAATACCTGACTAAAAAACAAAGCGTGTTTCAAAAGATTGCTGCTTTTGTTGATAAGTTTAAAGGTGTAGGGGGCAAGGTTTAAACTCATCTAAACCTTGGACTAGATAACCACAGCGATCAAATTACAAGAACTGGTCGCGGATAAATTCCAAATACATATGGAACATCGTGTACTGGATTCGTTAATAGACAGACTAAAAAGCATTTATTAGACGATTTTGAATTTTAAATTCTGCAGGGTGATACCCCACAATGAATGTCAGTTTTTAAATTTTGAACCGCTCTAAAATCGACACAAAAACATTCTGAATAACATGGTGTGATGCTTACTAATCGTGTCTATTAATAATTAAACAGACTTGAATGAAAACGTGATACGATTTCGCCATCGAGTTAATGGTATATCCCTGTACCTCTAATCCAGTCATGTATAAATCCGAACAATCTCTCTCTCAACGCTATGTCTTATCCCTTTTTGGGATCTGCTTCTTGTCGTTGTTGTTGCTGACTCTGCCAATAGCTTCCTATGCTAAAAGCGACTCAAGCAATGAGATTAATCACGGGCTTATTAGTCATCTTGATTCATTTAATACGCAGGGATACTTTCTTCGAATAGCTGAAATTAAACATCAGTCTGTTGAAGAGTTTTTTCCTGATATTGACTTACCTCTGTGGGCTATTTGTCACTCACAAAATCAACATCCGAAAAACTGGGGTTCAGTCTGTTTTGTATTTAAAGACATTACAGATGCAACGCCTTTTTCTCATTATTACCTCTATCCGCCTTTGAGAGCACCCCCTCTAGCTTAGTTTCGTCCATACAAATCGGCCCTTTGGTTAGGGCTTTGTTATTTCGAAAACGTTAGAGGTTTTTCATGAAATCATTGTCTTCACGGACCATTGTTTATGGTTTGTTGATTGTGTTCGGGCTGCTGTGCAGTTTACCTAACATTCTTCCTTATTCTTTGTCTCAAAAACTGCCTGCCTGGTATACCGACACGACCATTTCTATGGGGTTGGATTTACAGGGTGGTTCACACCTGCTTTTGGAAGCGGACACTAAAGAGTTATTAAACAAACAATATGACTTGCTGCAGTCTGAGCTGACCAGCGAGTTGCAAAAGCAGGGGATTTACTACACGAGTCCTGTCATTTCTGAGTCAGGCTTATATATACCCATTCGTAAAAGCGCTGACATCGACAAATCCGTTGAGCTTGCTAGTCAGTTAGCCCGTAATTCAACAGATGGCAAAAAACGTTTTGACATCAAAAAAGAAACGGACGGGATTCAAATAAGCTTAGATCAACGATGGGTTGAATCACTTGTCACGGATGTTGTTAATCAAAGTCTTGAGGTGGTCAGAAAACGCCTTGATGAGACGGGGCTGGTTGATCCGAGTATTACCCGTCAAGGCAAGCAGGATATTCTGGTTCAAATGCCGGGTGTGGCAGATCCTACTAAGATTCGTGAACTGCTGGGTACAACAGCAAAAATGACATTTCATTGGGCAGCCACTGATACAACAAAAAATACGGTGATCTACCCCGATATCAATACGGATAGCCGCTACCGTCTCGAAACTCAGGTGGCCATGGAAGGTAAACATATACGTGATGCTCAGGTAGGGTTTAATCAGAAAACCGGCGAACCCGTAGTTAATTTCAAACTTGATAGTGAAGGGGCGAAATTATTTGGCAATATGACCCATAACAATATAGGTCGGGCACTCGCTATTGTGCTTGATGGAAAAGTCATTACAGCCCCTGTTATTCGTAGTGAAATACCGGGTGGAAGCGGTGAGATTAGTGGCAATTTCACTACCTCTGAAGCAAATAATTTAGCGTTATTATTGAGGGCAGGGGCTTTGCCTGTTCCGTTACATGTGATTGAAGAGCGAACCGTTGGTCCTGATCTTGGCAGTGATGCCATACAAATGGGGCTAACAACCGGTCTGTTAGGCGCAGCGATGGTCGTGATTTTCATGCTGGGAATCTATGGCAGATGGGGACTTATCGCGTGTACAGGTCTTGCTATTAATCTTGGGCTGATTTTTGGTGCACTGGGTTTACTTGGCGCAACACTAACGCTGCCTGGTATTGCCGGTATTATCCTGACCATTGGCATGGCGGTGGATGCCAATATTCTTATTAATGAACGCATCAGGGAAGAATCAAAGCGAGGTAAAGAGGCTTGGAAAGCGCTTCGTGAGGGCTTTGACAAAGCCTATACCACCATTCTGGATTCAAATTTAACGACGCTTATCGCGGTAAGTTTGTTATTTATGTTTGGTACAGGACCTGTTCAAGGCTTTGCTGTGACGATAGGAATCGGTTTGGTGACTTCAATGTTTACTGCCGTTGCCGTGACACGATTACTTATGGAATGGTCTATTCGAGGTAAAGAAAAGCAACCTTTAAAGATCAACGGTTTCAATTTCTTAGATAAATTAAGCGGCAAGGGCATTAATTTTCTGCGTGGGCGTTATGCAGGCCTTACAACGTCAGCCATTTTGTCTATTGCTGCTGTGGTGTTGTTCTTTCAGCCGGGTCTGAAATATGGCGTTGATTTTACAGGGGGAACGTTAGTTGATGTTCACGCGATGGATTTATCTGTTGAACAAATCAGAAATACGCTGGGAAGCCACCACTTATCAGATGCGCTTATTCAGGAAACAGGGAAGGCGGGGGACTTTCTGGTCAGGCTGCCTGTGACATCAACTGAACCTGGTGCCACATCACAGCAAGTTAATGATTTAAAAGAAGCTGTACTGACTATTCAGCCTGATGCTGACTTTCCTAAAGTCGATATGGTGGGTCCTAAAGTCAGTGGTAATTTTTCTGATAACACGATCCTGGCTATCTTGTTAGCTGGAGTAGGGATGTTAATCTACCTGACACTGCGGTTTGAATCTCATTTTGCTATCGCTGCAACATTAACGATTGCTTTAGATTTAACTAAAACCATTGGTTTCTTTGCGTTAACAGGCGTTGAATTTAATCTGACGGCAGTGGCGGCATTGTTAGCCCTTATCGGTTATTCCATCAATGACAAAGTGGTGGTGTTTGATCGGATCCGAGAAAGCATACGGGCCACACCGGACAAACCGATTATTCAACTGATGAATGAGAGTATTTCGTCGACATTAACCAGGACCGTATTTACGTCTGTTACCACATTTTTGGCACTTTTACCGATGGGTATTGCAGGAGGATCAGCCGTTTCAAGTTTTGCCTTACCTATGCTTTTTGGCATAGTGATTGGTACAAGTTCATCAGTATTTATTGCGGCTCCTATTTTGTATTTCTTGAGTCAACGCAGAAGCCAAAAGGGTCTGGCACTGCTGAGACCAACGACAGAAGAAATGCGTGAGAAGTTGGCTCAAATTCCTTAGAGAGGATAAGTATGGTTTGGCTATTGCTGTTAAGTGGTTTAGTACTGCTCATTGTTGGAGCGGATATGCTGGTAAAAGGGGCTGCCAAGCTTGCCGGTAGTTTTGGTGTGCCACCCTTAGTCATTGGCTTAACCGGCGTCGCCTTTGGAACAAGTGCTCCTGAACTCGCTGTCAGCGTTAAATCTGCCTGGTCCGGCCAGGCAGAGCTGGCTATTGCGAATGTGATTGGAAGTAATATTTTTAACATTCTATTCATTCTTGGTCTGGCTGCACTCATATCCCCATTACTCGTTTCCAAGCAGCTTATCAGACAGGATGTGCCTATTATGATTGCTGTATCAGCCATAGCGACAGTCATGGTATGGAATGGATTACTTGAGAGATGGGAATCAGCCATTTTGTTTTTAGCTTTACTTGCTTACACCGGTTTTCTGTTTATCCAAGGAAAAAAGCAAAACGATAAAGAGGGAATAGCTGAAATCGATGAATTACTCTCCGTGAATACACCGACATGGAAAAGCGTATTGTATTTCTTTGTCGGCCTGATATTACTGGTGTTAGGTGCTCGCTGGTTAGTACAAAGTGCGGTTAGCATTGCTACAGGACTAGGTGTTAGTGAGGCCGTTATCGGACTAACCATTGTTGCAGTCGGCACGTCATTACCCGAAGTCATGACCTCAGTTATGGCAACAATACGAGGGGAGCGAGACATTGCAATTGGTAACGTCGTCGGTAGTAATATTTTCAATATACTCTGTGTGCTTGGCCTGGCAGGACTCATCTCACCAGAACCATTAATTGCGGGCCCACAACTGGCAACATTAGATATACCTGTCATGTTGGCTGTTTCAGTTTTATGTCTACCTTTATTTTTTGTGGGTGCCACATTAACCCGGTTTGAGGGATTTTTATTCCTGCTTTTATATACATCTTATGTTTCGTACATGATTTTAGTGGTTACTCAGGCTAACTTCGCAACGACATTAGAACAGGCTTTAATCTATGGCTTGATTCCAGCTGTATTTATTTATGTCAGTTTTACTTTAGTAAGAGATTTGATGCAGCGGGAGAAAGAATAATCAACGCTAGTAAGTCCAGTTTGAGACAAAATTACAGAATACAAAATCGTCCATCTGGACTTACTAACATTTATTTATTAATGATTGTTTTGGATCTCTGATTAACCAGAATTTGAGATCTAATAAATAAAACAAGCAGACAAAAAGTGCTGAATAACCACTTTTTGAATTTAAAAATCTGCAGTGTGATTACCCGAAATGAATGTCAGATTTTAAATTTCGAACACCTGCAAAACGACACAAAAAACATCCTCAATGACAGCAAACGATTTGTCATAACGCATATTATAAGAACAGACCAGAAGCGGATTTGGACATCTTAAAAATCGAGTCATTCGGCTCTCGTTTTTGCGTCTATTTAAGTTCGCATAATATATATTATGTTAAATAGCATATATAATAATGCTTTCTAAAGTAGATGTGAGTATTTACATGGATTTCTTAAGACCAACCTCTTTTGGTGGTTAAAAGCACAGATATTTGTGATGAAGATAACGTTCAGACAGGCTCGATATGCAGCCAGAATGACAAAGAAACAAGTGGCTGAGTACCTGGAAATATCACCAGGCACTGTGGCTAATTATGAGAAAACAAACCATGCCCCCAAAGTAATTATTGAGTGTCTTTTATTGCTTGGTGGCAAGATGCCAAGTATCGGCCGTCGGAATTGTTTTGAGGGTTGGTCTTTTGGCAATGGTTATCTGTGGTCACCCTCTGGAGAGAAATTTACCAGTGGAGAAATTCTCGCATCGCGTATTACTAAAAAATTGGCGGATGAACTTTATGAAGAGAATCTGAGGCTAAGAAAACAAAAAACATAGTCGCCAAAAAAAAGAGCGATTAATTTGCATAATCGCCCCCTCTTCTTTGTATGTTCAAAATTTAAAATCTGAAGTTGATTTCGGGTAATTACCCTGCAGATTTTAAAATCTGAATATGTCGATTTTAGCGGTGTGCTACTTTGACAGTCGTGTTTTGCCAGACTTTGTGAACTTGTCTTTTGATTTGTTCAAAGTGTGCTGATTGTTCTGGCTGTTTATGAAGTTCAAGCATTATGCTAATGCCGTCTATCAGATAATCAGCCGCGTTCATTAATAAACTGGCTAAACGATTGGTGTCTTCAGCTCGGGTGGCAATACCGACAATAATCTGATGATCATCCATTTCAAGATCTTGTTCGACAGAGTGAATTCGAGAATGAACGGTTTCGCTTAAAAAGGCATATTCTGTGCGATATTCGCTCATCAAACCGGCCATTTCAGCTTTGATAGCAGTACTGACATCGCCACGGTTAATTTCATCCGCGCTGTTTATCATGCGTTCCAAATCATTCATCTCAAGTTCGGTTAAAGCATGAATCTCGAGCTGTTTCAGATAAAAGCGTGTCAGCACTTCCCTTCTTTGATCAGTATCACCATCAGTCATGGCTTCGAGAAAGTCTTCATGACGATAAAATGCCGCGAGATTGAATAAGGCCTCTAGTAAACAACGCGACATGATTTCTGTTTCATGAATCATGCCCCGTTCGGCCATCAGCAGAATAGATTGAAAGTGAGAGAGCATGCGTTGGAAATAAAGACTTAGATAGACTTCATTTTTATCATCAGGATGAATGTGGCAGTGATTTAAAATCGATTGCCCCAACTGGCTTAAATCTTCACAAACAAGGTATTGTGGAGTCTGGTGCATTTCAACACTGAGCGTTCCTGTTCGTGATTGCTCTGATAGAAAGCCTGTATCCTTAAAACTTGTTTGCTCTGACATAAAAACCTCTTTTATTGCTTAGTGGTTATCTATCTTACGCTTACCTGCTTGGCTTACAAAGCCTGATCTGTTTTTGACTCATGATTTCATTTCTGTATAACTGGTGTGAACAGATACATAGATAAGGAGAATAATATGGGATGGCGTGAAGATGGTACAGAAAAAACCTATACAGATGAAGAAGTTGAAGCACGTTTAAAACAAGAGCTTCCACATTGGTATTTAGAGAACGGCTGGATACGTCGCAAATATAAAACCAGTGGCTGGAAAAGTACCTTGATGGTGGTCAATACCATCGGTCATTTAGCAGAGGCGGCATTTCATCATCCGGATTTAACGGTGTCTTACGCGTTTGTTATCGTCAAACTAACCAACCATGCAGCCAAAGGCATTACGGATAAAGATTTTGAGCTGGCCAAGAAATTTGAAGAAGTTGTGATGTGGCAGCCTGGCCTGGATGATGGTGCATTAGTTGGCACCCCTGATGATGCTCGCTTTAAATATATTAAATACGATTAGTGGATAGCTAAATGGATATTGATGAGTCACTAAATGTCTTTGGTGAAAAGTTAGAAAGTTGTAGTGAAGAACCTCTCACAGGCTTTTACCGTGATGGTTGTTGTAATACCAGTGATGCTGACTACGGTCAGCACACGGTTTGTGTGCAAGTTAGTCAGGCATTTCTGGAATATTCACGTTTCCGTGGTAATGATTTAACCACGCCGGTGAAAGAATTTGGTTTTCCTGGTTTGAAACCAGGCGATCGCTGGTGTTTATGTGCTCAACGCTGGTTGGAAGCCTATGAGCATGACATGGCACCAAAAATCTATCTGGCTGCCACGCACCAACGCGCAACTGAAGTTATTCCGCTTGAAGTATTAAAAGAATATGCGGCAGATCTAAATTAGTCCGTATTACGTGTGGCTGGCAAAAAACCTTTCCACATCTTCAATATTCTGACTTATTGGCATGGGCGGTAAACTACGCATAAACACTTTACCGTAAGGTTTACTTAAAAAGCGGGGATCGCATAGTACCAATACCCCGGAATCATGGGTGTCACGAATCAGGCGGCCAATCCCTTGCTTCAGCTGAATAACGGCAGCCGGGATTTGGATTGTTCGAAAAGGGTTACCGCCCCGCTCTTTTAAGTCATTAATACGGGCTTCCAACACGGGATCACCAGGTGAAGCAAAGGGGATTTTATCAATCAGTACACAGGATAAGGCTTCACCCCGCACATCCACGCCCTCCCAGAAGCTATTGGTGCCAAGCAAAATAGCATTGCCATGACTGCGAAATTCTTCTAGTAATTGGGTTTTGGCGCCTGAGCCTTGTACCAGCACCGGATAATCAGATTCTTTCAAGGCCTCAGCAACTTCATGCATGGCTTTGTAGCTGGTGAATAATAAAAAGATGCGTCCCTGACTGTGTTCAATCACCGATTTCGCCACTTCAGCAACATGACTATTGTAGTTCGGGTGTGAGGGCTCAACTGGAATGGTGGGCATATAAAGTAAGCTTTGTTTGCCATAATCAAACGGACTTTGCCAGCTGGCAGTTATCGGATCTTCCAAACCTAACTGATGTGTGAAGTTATTAAACTTGCCTGCCACAGTGAGTGTGGCTGAAGTGAATATCCAGGCCTGCGGTTTATCTTTTATCCAGGTTTGAAAATACTGACTAACTTCTTGTGGTGTGGCATGCAAAATAAAACTCGAGCTACGGTTATCCAGCCACAACACCAGTTCTGTTTGTTCGTTTTGCTGAAATAAAGACAAACGTTCGATCAAATCCTGACAGCGTTGGTGACACTGTTCCAGGCCTCTGCCCCGCTCGGCTGCAGCATCAAGTTGAATTTCCAGTTTTTCTAATGATTCCAATAAGATATTAAGCTTTTCTATAATATCTTGAGACTTCTCTAACACAGGCTGCCAGGGAACACGTTGCTCATGCTCGCCCAGGGACAGATTAAATTGGTGTAAGCGATTATCCAGTTGTTCTGCCGCACTGCGAATATCGTTCATATCGGTAGCTTCAGCTTCCATTTCACGAATGCTGTCGCGACTTAATTCCTGAATTTGATGACTGCTGACTCGATGTCCGAGGAATTGACTGGCAATTGCCGGAAGTTGATGGGCTTCATCAATAATATATGCATCGGCATCAGGTAAGACCTCGCCCTGGCCCGACGATTTCAGTGCCATATCCGACATCAGTAAGTGGTGGTTAACGACTACTATATCGGCTTCCTGAGCTTTGCGTCTGGCTTCAACAATAAAACATTCGTCATATTGTGGGCATTGCTGACCAAGACAGTTATCAACAGTTGAGGTGACTTTCGGCCATAGCGGGGAGTTTTCGTCTAATAAATCGGTTTCACTTAAATCCCCAGTAGTCGTTTTACCGCTCCATTCTCGTAAGGTTTGCAGGGTATGTTGATGGTATTGCTGACCGGGTTCAGACTCAGCCAGACCAAGACGGTGATGGCATAGATAATTACTTCGACCTTTTAATAAAGCAGTTTTTAAAGGTACAGAAAGTACTTCACGAAGTTTCGGTAAGTCTTTGTTAAATAATTGGTCTTGTAAGTTTTTTGTACCCGTTGAGATAAAGACTTTTTGGCCAGAAAGCATCGCTGGTGCAAGGTAGGCAAAGGTCTTACCTGTGCCTGTGCCGGCTTCAGCGATGAGAATATCGCCATGCGTTAGCGCATCACCGACTTGCCGTGCCATCTCCAACTGTTGGGTTCTGCTGGTGTATCCTGAAATGTGTTTTGATAACAAACCATTGTCTGCGAATAGTTCATCAATGCGTTCGATCATGCTATCCCTATTCGTTGATTTATCATCCACACCAGAACAACGCCAATGGCATAAAATGCAAGCAAACAAGCATAAGCGATTCTTTTGTTATGCTTTATCAAGTTAGCTTCTGACTCGGTAGACAAAATAAATGGCTGACCTTTATGTGGTGACACTTTAAGTACACTAAGTGATTTTTCAAGCGCCCGAGCACCGATTTCAGCTTTAGCCAGTTGATAAGCGTCATGCCTGGCCTTTTCCCACTCTTGTTGGCTCAGCTGTCCATCACCATTTTTATCATAATGATGTAACAGATTGTTTGGATCGTTTTTCCATTCTTTCAAGATAGAGGTCATCATGTTTTTTATACTGGAATCTTCAATACTGGCAACGGTTTGAAAATGGCCAAGGGCATAGAGATAATCACCTTCAAGAATCGTCCACTCCGTATAGCGGCGAGCAGGAAAGCTATCTTGTTTATACCAGCGTTTTTTTCGCTTGGTGATGACGTTGGCATCATCCGGGTCTATAACACACTGATCAGAACTGTCATCTAACAGGAAAATATCGTCACTGTTATACTTTTTTATGACTTTCCAGCGTGATTTGATACGCCCTTTTCCTTCATATTCAGTCACTTCTTCTTCAATGGTATAGCGAAACCAGACACATCTTGTACCTGATATCGGCGAAATAATCGGTGGACCATCCATCAGTTTGGTTGTGCCAATTAATTCAACATAGCCTTGTGGTGCTGAGCGGATTTTCGCTGTCGGCACGTTTTGAAGCAGCCTTGCATATTTATAGTGTTTTACCATCTGATAAAACAATACGATCACTATCGCTGATAAGACCGCCGCAGCAATATAAAACTCAGTAACAGTGAGCTTGTTTATCTCAATAGAAAGTGAGGCCAGCCAATCCTGCATTTAGCGTTCAAACAAGCTCTTGATGTCCAGGTCGACAAGTTCTTCAGATGTAAATTCGAGCAAGGTAAACGATTTAAAACCAAAAAAGCGCGCCAGGATAACATCAGGAAACTGCTCGATACGGACATTATTGATATTGACGCTTTCATTATAAAATTCACGGCGATCAGCAATGCTGTTTTCCAAGCCGGTAATCCGTGCCTGTAAATGCTGGAATGATTGATCTGCCTTCAGTTCGGGATAGGCTTCTGCCACAGCAAATAAACTACCCAGTCCCATTCTTAATGCGCCTTCGGCAGAACCTAACGCTGAAATATCGCCATTTTGTTGGGCAGTGGCGACCGAAGCACGTGCCTGCATGACTTTTTCCAAAGTGTCCTGCTCATACTGCATATATTGACGGCAGGTTTCAACCAGTTTGGGGAGTTCATCGTGACGTTGTTTTAGTAAAACATCAATGTTTGACCAGGCTTTACTGACATTGTGTTTCAACGTGACCAGATTGTTGTAAATGATGATGAGATAGACGATTAGAACAACAACAACTGCCCAAAATATAAATCCGGTAATAGTCATCCATTTTCCCTCAAATAATTAGTCGTCCTGGTTGTCCCATACTTCGGTTTCCGACCCATTTTCACGTGTCCATACCCGTTCACCGATAATTTTGAACTGTGCAATCGACATGGCACCGCGTTTTTTTCGGTTACTGTCTTTTTTATTATCTAAGGCTTCTGCGATAGCTTCGCGGCTTGCTTCATAGATTTCATCGACTTCATAGTGCTCATCAAACAGCACTAACACAGCGAGGTCCCAATCCTGCTCTGGATTTAATTGTCCAATTCTTGGGCTGGCTTTACTGCTATCAAAAATCGCACGCCCTTTGATAATAATGCGTTTATCCTGACGACTGCCCTCTTTACCCGTCGCATCAATCGGGCTGTTAGGATCATTAATCAGAGAAAGGTTCAGTGCTCGAGCAGCATCAAAACGGGCAATCTCTCCCGTAATAGGTAAGGTACTTCCGGTCGCCTCACGGTATTTGGCCGCGAGCTGTCGGGTTTCATGCATTAATTTATCAATGGAATAGAGGTCCATATCTACCTTGAATGTTTTTTCATTTGCCACCGATTATACATGGCAAAAAAAACGGTCTGTCCAGTTAAATAGACAGACCGTTTAAAACTTGAGGCTGTGAATATTTCCTCTTATGAAAAGACCACAGCTAACTCATTGAGTTTCCGGTTTTTATTTTTTTGCATCAAGTTCTTTTTGGTAATATTTGTGAACCAATTTATCTTGATTTTCCAATAAATAATCGATGCTTGGTTCGTTATTCATGGCTTTTTCGATAGCACGGCGAGTCGCTTCGCGGTGAATATTGAATAAAGCTTCATGATCTAAATCTTCAACAGTCACGATGCTTGGGTTCAACCAAACAGAAACGATGATACCTAAATCATTGGCTTTTTCTTTTGGAATAGTGCCGTTACGAACCGCATCTAATACACCATTAGCGATGGCGCCTTGAACTGTACCCATCAAAATATTGGTATACGCCGTTTTCTTAACAGTCACTTTACTGACCATTAATGTCGCAGGTTTAACTTGCATGTCAGTGTTCATCAGCGCTAATACGCGTGAGTGACCTTGAACCTGGTCGCCCATCAGGTTAGCAAATGCGGTACCAAATGGACCGTCTAATTCACCGATAACCACTTCTGGCTCAGCCGCTGTAAAAGCAGGGCCACCGGCAACTAGTGCTTCACCTGTACGCATGACAATTCTATCGCTCATAGGATAATTCTCCTGTTGGATTGCTAAAAGATGAAGTAATTATCCCGGTCTAGGCACGAGCTCGCAACCTTGATTGGCTTTATCGTCTTGTTCAACAAGGTTAAACTAGTCTTTTTTTGTTGAATTCGATCATGGCTGAAATAGCAACTCCCTACGAACGTATCGGTGGCGAAGCCGGTGTTAAACAATTATGCAAAACCTTTTATGAGGTTATGTGTGAGACACCCCAAACACAACATATTCGCGACTATCACCCAAAAGACATCAGCATCAGTGAAGAAAAATTATATTTATTTCTGACTGGCTGGTTGGGTGGCCCTTCCTTATATACGGATAAATACGGTCATCCCAGACTCAGAGCTCGGCATCTCCCCTTCTCTATTGGTATAGAAGAGCGTGATCAATGGTTGTATTGCATGGCGCAGGCATTGAAATCGATGGATTTAGATCCGTTATTTTCAGAGCAACTCATGGCGTCGTTTGTGCAAACAGCTGATTTTATGCGTAATCGTCCCGAGACCACAGAACAATGAATATCGGCGCGCTAATCATTGGTGATGAAATTCTGAGTGGCAAACGTCAGGATAAACATTTCGCTCATTTGCAATCCGTTCTGGCCAAACGTGAATTAGAGCTTAGCTGGACCTTAATTGTCGGTGACGATCCACAACAACTGGAACGGGCCTTACGCTTTTCAATGAGCAGTCCTGACCTGGTGTTCAGTTTTGGTGGTATTGGTGCTACTCCGGATGATAGAACCCGCCAGACGGCTGCTTTGGTGAAAGGCGTTGAGATTAAACCTCATCCTGATGCAGTCAAAGCAATTGAAGGTCAGTTTGGTGAAGATGCCTATCCTAATCGTATTTTGATGGGCCACTTACCCGAAGGCAGCCGAATTATTCCCAATACGATCAATCGCGTGCCTGGCTTTAGCTTGGATAACCATCACTTTATGCCCGGGTTTCCAGAAATGTCATGGCCTATGTTGGAATGGATTTTAGATACACATTACCCACACTTACAGGGTTTACGTCCGAAATCTGAAAGAATTATTACCATTACTAAAGGTCGTGAGTCGGATTTACTGCCAACAATGAATGAAATTGTCGCCCAGTATCCACAGTTAAAATTGTCGAGCTTACCTAAACTCGGCGCTGAACCTCAGATTGAGTTCAGCTTGCGTGGTGACGCTGAACAGATTGAAAAAGCCATGCAACATGTGATTTCAGCGGTTGAAGCAGCCGGTTTTATCTGGTCTGACTATACGCCGGGTAAATAATGAAACCATAAAGGCAGAGTGACGACACTTAATAAAGTCGTCAATGTGACTGCCGCAGCATACAGTGGACTGTGCAGTTGGTAACGTTCACAGATCACTACGCCAAACACCATGGTCGGCATTGCGGCCAAAAGCACCACGGCCAGCGCGATATCAGCAGGTAGGTCAAACCAACCGCCCGTAAAAAAGACAGCAATCGGTACTAGTAACAAGGTAATCACAGCAACAGGAAGTAACAAAGGCAGATAGCGTAATCGCAAGCTGTCCCAGCGAATGCTCATGCCCAAGGCAATCAACATCAGTGGCACCACACCGCCTGATAATGTGCTTAATGTGTGATGAATCAGTTCAGGACGCGGCACATGCAGCACGTTTAATAAAAGCGCAATCACTACAGCCCACAAAGGTGGCACTCTGGTCAGTTCTTTTAATGGATGGACTTTATGCTGGCCGGCACCCCCATAGTAATGAGCCATTAAAATGCCAAAGGTCATCAAGGCTGGCGTGCAGGCAAACAAGTCATATTGCAGCACAATGGCATTACTCCATGACCCCAGTACCTGATTAGTGACAGGTAAACCTAGATAAGTCACGTTCGGAAAGATGGCAGCCAGCATTAGCGCACCTTTCTGTTCGGGTGTGGTTTTGATAAACCGCAATAAACACCACATGATGATGCCTGCTGTCAGCAATCCAGAAAATGCTGTGAGAGAAATTTTCAGTGAGGTCTCGTCAATCGGCGCGCCCCAAATGACATCAAGCACCAGAGCTGGCAGCAAAATAAAGAAAACCAGATCGGTTAAGGCACGGCGATGCGCCAGGGCTGGGATGTGTCTTGGTGCCCACTGTTTCCAGGCAAAACCACAGGCAATAAGCAGGCCCATCTGCACTAACACTAATAACATCTGTATCTCCTATAAATGAAACGTAGATCGTAGCAATCTACCTGCTGAAACAAAAGTACTATCGCCCGTGATGACGGCGCTTGCTGTGATGCCTTGGTCAGGGTATTGTTAGCGTTTTGGTGATAATTCATCAGATTCCATCAAGTTAGCCGATATACATCAGGCACTACTTAAAATGGCCTGAACATCGTAATAAGGAAATCAATATGTCACTTTCTAAGCAGTTGTTAATTCTAATCAGCTTACTTTTTCTGATTGTTTTTTCAGCAAGCTTTGTGATCAGCATGGGCAGCATCCGTGACTATCTCGAAGTTGAATCTGAAATACATATGCAGGATACCGCTACATCGCTTGGTCTTTCACTTAGCCCACACATGGAAGACGAAAATGATCCGATATTACAAACGATGATGAACGCTATTTTTGATATGGGTTATTACCGTGAGATGCGTTTGGAAGATATTGATGGTAAAACGCTGGTCAGCTTGAAAAATCCGGTCAAAATGGAAGGTGTACCAGAATGGCTTATCAATTGGTTGCCTATGAAATCCGCCACGGCATCATCTGAAATCAGCTCTGGCTGGTCAATATCCGGCACTCTCTATGTCAGCAGCAACCCGGCTTATGCCTACCTAAAGCTCTATAAACAAGCGAAAGAAACCTTACTGTATTCAGCCATTATTTTTGTCGGTGCCTTTGCTTTATTAATGCTGGTGTTACGGTTTACGCTACAACCCCTTAAAGCCATACAAAAACAGGCTAACGAAATCTCTTCCGGGCAATTTACCACCATTGAGCGTTTACCCTGGACCAAAGAAGTGCGTCAGGTAGCCCAATCGATGAATAGTATGTCAGTCAAGATTGGCGATACGATTACTCGTCTCAATCAACGGCTGGACTCACTCAATGACAATCTTAAACGTGACACTCTGACACGATTGCTAAACCAGGCCACGTTTACCGCCGATGTTAAACGACGCCTATCCAGCGGACATACAGGCTATGTCAGCTATATCAAATTTCTTGATCTGGCCGCCATCAGCAAACAGAAAGGTAATCAGCTGGCAGATACGCTACTGAAAGATATGGCTCGTATTCTGAATAATGCGGTGGCAGGTAATGGTCATGCCTACCGGCTCTATGGTGCTGAATTTGCGATTATTTACGATGAATCTGATATCAATCTCATTCAGTCATTTGCTAAAAACCTGCAACAAGCACTGACAGAGTTGGCTGAGCATTATGAAGTGGAAGATCTGGTTCACTTTGGTTTAGTGAAATTTGACCGCACCAGCGAGTTTGAACGCTTAATGCCGGCATTGATCGAAGCTTATGAACAAGCCCGTATTATTGGACATAATGCCTTTTTCATTAAAGATGATTCGATCAGTTCCTTATCTGAACAAGAATGGAAAGCGGTTATCACCCATGCTATTAACCGTGATACACCCGAAATCTATTTCACCGCCGAAGCCTATAATTACGATGGTCCCAAGCCTGTCAAAGTGATGCAGGAAGCCTTTAGTTTTGTTAAAGATAAAGCCGGTAAGACCTTGTCTGTTGGTACTTTTTTCTCTATGGCACAAGAGTTTGGGCTGGCAGAATCTGTTGACCGCTGCATTGTGAACAAAGTCTTGCTCAAAATGGAACAAGATCATATTACCTGCCCTGTCAGCATCAATCTGACCATGGATTCTATCGATTCAGCCAGTTTCCATAAGTGGTTGGAATCTCGCATCGAGCAGTCAGTTATTTCTGCTGAGTTACTGACTTTTTCTGTTTCGGCCTATGCCGCTACCAAAAATCTAAAAGCCTTCACTAACTTCAGTCGTTTTGTGAAGTCATTGGGCGCTAAGAGTCTGGTAAAGCGTTACTCTGCAGATATTATTGCGGTCGATGAGTTGCGTCATTTGCATCTTGACTACATCAGACTGGCACGTGATCTGACGCAAAATATTCGTGGCAACGCCAGTAAACCCGACTTTCTGGAAATTATGCATGAAGTCTCACGTTTGCTGGATATCAAAGTACTGGCTGAGGCAGTGACGGCGGATGAAGATTTTAATACGGTTAAACAAGCTGGCATTTACGGTATCAGTCGTTAAAGTCTGAGCTATCCATGCTGTTAAAACGCCCCTTGTCATTATTGGTGATACTGACATTTTTGTTATTGTCGTTGCCGCTTGTCGCCGACCTCAATATCAGTTCACGCGTATTGGACAAGATTGAGGCGCAATATAATAAATTTGCCCGCAAGCGTGTTGAAGACTGGCAAAAACTGGTGGCAGAAAATAAGGACTTACCTGAAGCGGAAAAACTGGAGCTGGTGAATCAGTTTTTTAATACCAATGTGTTGTTTATCGACGATATCGACCTCTGGAACAAAAAAGACTATTGGGCAACGCCACTGGAAATGCTGTCAATTGGGGGGGGTGACTGTGAAGACTATTCGATCGCGAAATATTTCACGCTTAAAGAATTAGGCGTGGATGAAGATAAATTACGTATCACTTATGTCAAAGCGAAAGAACTCAATCAAGCCCATATGGTGCTGACCTATTTCAAGACAAAACGCTCTGTACCGTTAGTACTGGATAATTTAATCACCGACATCAAACCAGCCACTCAGCGTAATGACTTAACCCCGGTTTATAGCTTCAATGGTACCGGTTTATGGCTGGCAAAATCACGTGGGGAAGGCCAGCGTGTCGGAGGCTCTTCGCGTTTGTCTTTATGGCAAGACTTAGAAAAACGTATGCAAAAACAAGCAGAAGAAGCTACTAGCGAATAATGCCACTGGCGCTGAGAGGTAACTGCCAATAATGTATCTCGGCGCCAGCAAAACTCGACGATAAACCATCAAGAACCGTTTTTACTCGTTCATCATCAAGTTCTAACCAGTAAATCATTTGTTTGCGTTGCCCCTCTACCTGTTCGCTAATACTCATCGCATGACCAGCACCATGACCGGAGGCGAGTTGCGAGGTAAAGCCATCAATCTGCGGATGAAGTAATAACCAGTCGCTTAATGCTGCTTCTAACGAGGGTTTTACGATAAGAGCTAATAGACATTTCATTTTGCGACTCCAAATCGTCTGAACAAGAGTGGCAGTAACACCAGGGTTAATAAGGTGGCGCTAACTAAACCGCCAATCACCACAATAGCTAGCGGCCGCTGAATTTCTGAGCCCGGCCCGCTTGCGAACAGTAAAGGCACAAGACCAAAGGCCGCAATCGTCGCTGTCATCATCACTGGTCTTAAGCGGCGCATCGCGCCCTCTCTGACCACGTCATCTACTGCCATACCTGTTTCTAACAGCTCATTAAAGTAACTCACCATTACCACGCCATTTAATACAGCAATGCCGAGTAAAGCGATAAACCCCACAGAAGCTGGCACAGATAAATATTCGCCCGTCAGCCAAAGTGCAGTGATTCCGCCCACCATGGCAAATGGCACATTACTCATCACCAATGTAGCTTGGCGTAAAGATCGGAAAGTGGAAAACAATAATAAGAAAATTAAAGATAAAGCCACAGGAATGACCACCATTAAGCGTTTTGCGGCTCGCTGCTGGTTTTCAAACTGACCACCCCAGGAAAACTGATAGCCGCTCGGTAAATCGATATCTTTTGCCACAGCGGCCTGAGCTTCTTCTACAAAACTGACTAAATCACGATCGGCCACATTCGCCACCACCACCGACATTCGCTGTCCTTGCTCTCTGCGAATAGATACTGGTCCTTCGACCCGTTTTAAAGTGGCCAGATCCGAAATCTGTACCTGTCTGTTACCCGCCACATTCAATCTCGCATGGGCAAATAAGCTCACCACTTTCTGTAAACTGCGTTCGCCTTGAATCACCAGTGGATAGCGTCTGGCCCCCTGATAAATCGTGCCTACCTGACTTCCCTGAATTAACATTCGTAGTTGCGGCAGAACGTCTTCAACACTTAAGCCGAGACGGCCGAGCGTTAACGCATTCAGATCAATTTGATAATACTGAGCACCATCATTCTGACTGGTGATGACATCTTCCGCACCGCTAATACTGGACACAACTTGCACAACACGTTTAGCTAACTCATTGAGTGTGTCACCATCTTCACCAAATATTTTTATGGCCAGATCGCCTCTGACGCCGGTAAGCATTTCAGACACACGCATTTCAATTGGCTGCGTAAAGCCATAATTCAACCCCGGAAACTGCTCCAGAACCTGCCTTATTTTTAGCTTTAGATCTTCTTTTGTTGTTACCTGCCATTGCTCACGAGGCTTCAGAATTAAAAACATATCCGTTTCATTTAGGCCCATCGGATCCAGGCCGAGTTCATCTGCACCGGTTCTGGCGACTACGCCGGTGATTTCAGGCACATTTTTTAATAATGCCTGTTGCACGCGCGTGTCTAAAGCAACGGATTGTTCCAGGGTAATTGAAGGCAGTTTTTCTAATTGCACAATCAAATCGCCCTCATCCATAACTGGCATAAAGGCCTTACCCACTTGGGTGTATAAAACAGCGGCAAAGGCGAGTAATAACAACGCAATCATCACCACACTTTTTGTATGATCCAGTGACCAGGCTAATACCGGCGCATAGAGCCTTTTTAATACTCTGGGTAAAAATGGCTCATCATGAGACACGTGTTTCAATAAAAAAGAGGCCAGCACCGGAATCACCGTCAGTGATAAAACTAAGGAACCAGCCAGTGCAAACACAATGGTCAACGCCACAGGAATAAACAGTTTGCCTTCCAGGCCCTGTAAGGTCAGTAATGGCAGAAAAACAATGACGATAATAATGATGCCTGAGGTAACTGGCACCGAGACATTTTTTACTGCACGATAAATCAAATGCAGTCTTGGCAGCACCGCTGCACGTGATTTATCCGCTAACTGTGACACGATGTTTTCAACCACGACTACCGCAGCATCAACCAGCATACCAATGGCAATCGTTAGTCCACCTAAACTCATCAAGTTGGCTGATAAACCAAACTGTCGCATCATGATAAAAGTGATCATGGCTGAAAGCGGTAATACCAGTGCAACCACAATCGCCGCCCTGAGATCACCCAGAAATAGCAGCAGAAAGACCAGAACCAGCACCACCGCTTCAATCAATGCTTTGTTCACACCATGAATTGCATCTGCGACTAGCTCACCACGGTTATAAAAAACATTGATGCTTACATCATCTGGCAAGGAGGCTTGTAATTCGGCGAGCCGTTTTTCAATACCGGCTACGACTTTTTTGGCATTCGCACCTCGTAAACCCAACACCAAGCCTTGTACCGCTTCGCCCTGTCCATTGGCACTGACTGCACCATAACGCGTCAGTGAGCCAATTCTGCATTCCGCGACCTGTGAGAGTAAAACAGGTTCATCGGCATCGGACTTCACCACCAGGCGTTTTATATCGTCCAGATTTTGCAGACTACCCTGAGCACGAACCAGTAACACTTCTTCGCCTTCATCAATGCGTCCCGCACCATCGTTACGGTTATTGTTTTCCAATGCCTGTTGGATATCAGCAAGGCTGATATTTAATGCGGCAAGTTTGGCTAAATCCGGGATAATTTCAAAGGTTTTGACATAACCGCCTAATGAATTGACATCAGCCACCCCTTCAACACTGCGTAAGGCTGGCCTGATGACCCAATCCAATAATTCACGCCGTTGCATCAAATCCAGCGTGGGACTGTTCACAGTAAACATGAACATTTCACCCAACGGAGTCGTTAACGGTGCCAATCCTCCCTGAATATCGGTGGGCAAGGTATCTTTGATAGCTGATAAACGTTCAGCCACTTGCTGACGTGCCCAATAGATATCCGTGCCCTCTTCAAAGTCCACGGTAATATCGGTCAGGCCATATTTCACTACAGACCGTAACATGCGTTGTTTGGGTATCCCCAGCATCTCAACTTCGACCAGGGCGGTAATGCGGCTTTCCACTTCTTCCGGTGTCATACCCGGTGCTTTGAGGATAATTTTTACTTGTGTTGTCGAGACATCAGGAAAAGCATCGATCGGCGTATCGTTAAAGGCCTTCCAGCCAAACCCAATCAGAACAACCACCAGAATCAGCATCATCAGACGCTGCGTCAATGAAAAACGAATCAGACCATCCATGTCTATTGTCCCTCAGCTTGCCAAGCAGACTTCAGCGATGACACGCCTTCATCAATCACATATCCGTTACTTAAAAAAGCATCTGATACCGTGACACTATTCTCTGATTGAGAAACGATATGTACTGGTCGCAGGCTGATAGATTGACCATCAAAATAAAAGATATGGGTTATGCCTTCGACACGTAATATGGCTTTGTAAGGAATCTCATAAAGCATCGACTGTGTATTTTGCACAAAACAAACCTGTACAAATTCGCCGGGGGTTAATAACTCCGTATTGTCAGAAGTTTCAGCACGTACCAGCACACCCTGATCAATATTATGAACTTGCCTGCCAACCGTCATCACTGACGCTGAGACATCCCTGTCGCACACCATCACTTTTGAGCCAATATTGATGTTACTGGCGACCAGCAGTGGCACATGGATTTCAAGCCATAATGTTGATAAATCAGCCACCTCATACAACACATCAGATGCCATCACGCGTTGGCCAATCACGGTATTTTGCGCCATGACCACCCCCTCACTGACCGCACGGACATGTAAATGACTGTCCATGGTTTGTTGTTGCTTTAATGTTTTAATGGCATCTAAGGGCATTCCTGCTAACTGCAAGGTTTTTATTTGGCTATCAACCAAGGTTTTTTGTTGTTGATAACGGGTTTTAGCATCAAGATAACGGCGCTCAGCAATAATGCCTTCATTAAATAACTGCTTATCACGCTGCATGTCTGTGAGTAATTGATTAAGTAGTCCTTCAGCCTGTAAGTACTGAGTCTGCAACGTTAACAAGGCCGGACTATTAACGGTGGCCAACACTTGACCTGCCTTAACAATATCGCCTTCAGCCACTAACATTTGCGTGACTACGCCTTCCTGACTGGTATGAACAATATGCCGATTCGCATTAGGAACAGACACTTTGGCGGGATAATGATGACTTTTTGTTTCGGAAACAGACACCGCCGCTTGATAGCTCACTCCAAGGTTGTCCATTTGGGTTTTATCCAATTGCAAACTTTGCGAATAAGCGGGGATGGATAAGCCGAGTGTAATAGTGATCAATAAGGGGCGTAACAGATTAGTCAACATCATGTTTTCCTAAACAAAAGAGTGGAGAAAAAAGCATAAAGACCAAAGAAAATACATCGAGAGCCAGTGCTTGTAAGACGAGTATCAGATGGCAAATCAGCTTGCCAGTTTTAGGAAAAAACGCAGGTGATGTCGACAGATACGAAGTTTGCTCTGTCTTTTTCAGATGTCGCTGTTGAGGCGAATAAATTGGCTTTGCCAGCTCATTGTCTATCGTGACTGGCTTTTTTATTATCGTCCCTGTTTGCATCACTTGGTTCTACCGTCATAAAGATAGCACCATATTAGTGATGGCTTATTAACAGAGTCTTAAAGTGTTAACAAAACTTTACACAGACTAAAACTCAAACTCGGTCAGAAAACGTAAGGTGGCGTCAGGAGATTGTTTACCAACACCAAATAATATTCCGGTTTCCCAATGGAGTTTTTTACCAGCAGAAAAGCGCACATCTCCCAATGCAACCGGGCCAATGGCGCGGGTTTCATCACCGGCATAATATTCAATGGCAGGCTCAAACATAGGTGACAGTCGATAACGCGCCTGCATGCTTAGGGCTGTTTCGAGCTCTTCCTCAATATCATTACCCCATTCGTATTCAAGCCAAAGATTGGCTGCTCCGACCCAATCACCCCACTCCTTTTCCATAAGTAATGCTGTTGCTGCTTCCCACTGATCACGGATATTGGATTTTTCCAGTTCGGTGACCAGTCCCCAGTCAATGGCATACTCTCCCTGCTCAGTCAGTTGCCACTTGGCTTCGAGTTCATAACTATACAAACGGAAATTATCATTTTCTTCACTGGCGGTAAGGTAACCTTCAACATAAAGGCGATCAGATAAAGACTGGCCATAACTCAGTTTTTGCAGACTATCGCCTTCAGCAGTAATCATCCGCCACTCTACTTCCTTTTCCAGCGGCTGCACATACGGATGGTAGACTTTATCCACTGCTGATCCATCCGCTTGGGCCAGGATAGGCGCAATTAATAAAGCGCCAGTAACGGTCATTACACGGTATTTCATTAATTTCGATCTCGTTTTATAAAGCTGAACATCGCCACACAAAACAAAGCGACCATGCTACAAATATAGGCGATGACCTGACTTGTTTGGGGCGTAGCTTCATAACCTAATAAAGCAAACAGAAGTTGCCCGGCAACAGAGTGTTCATCAATGATATTAGAGCTATTCCAGATAGGTTCTGATGAGGTTAACAGATCCGCCTGAATCAGAAACTCAACCGCCTGCGACATTAAACTTCCTGCCACCAGTAATAATAATAAATAGCCAACCCATACACCGTGCCGGGGGATAAGGTTTACGATGAAATAATAAATAAACACACCAACACTTACACCGAGTCCAGCCCCCACAGCTCCTCCCATTAATACGGGCCCCAATAAATCCGGCACGCCAATAAAGCCAGTGATAAATAACAAGACTTCTGAACCTTCGCGCATAATCGCTAAGATAACGGTGCTCATAATAGCTATCACGGTTAGGCGACGACAACGCTGCATATTCTGATGCGGTACTGCTGTGACAAAAATAACTAAAGCCATGAATATAAGGATATTAATCGTTGCATTGACGATTTCCTGTCCAATCCCACCAAAGGCCGTTGAGACAGTACTGATGGTGCCAGCGTAGATAAAACCACTGACTAGCCCTAAAACTAATGCGAGCAACATCCACTTTAAGCTTCGGTTCAAAATCTGGCTAAGCGCCAAAAACACGCTGATAATCAACGAGGCTTCCAGCACCTCACGTAAAACAATCACTACCGCATTCAGTAACACTATTTCTACTCCGCTATGACTTTGCCTTGTGCCGTTTTAGGGAAAAACTCACCAAAAAACGGATACACCCCGGCTGGCAGTGGACCAATAAAGATAAATGCCTGACTGTTTCCGGCAATTACCTTTTCGCGGTTTAGTTCATAACTTTCAAATTCTTCCGCTGTCGGATCCATATTTTTCACCAACAGTTTGACTTTGGTATTGGCAGGGATTTTAACTTCATCGGGAAAGAAAAGATGATCACGAATTTCGATTTCAATCACCGGAGGGCCAGCGAACACCGGCATCACCAAAAACGATAAGAATAAAAATAACCCAACTCTACGCATAATTGACTGCTCTCAGAGGAAATATGACATCGACCTTTAATCCATGGCCCCAAGCGGATGTCCCCAATTGGATGTGGGCACGATGCAAATCAGCGATATGCTTAACAATAGTCAGTCCTAATCCACAGCCAATGACACCACTATTATGCTGATCACCATGCAGGCGATAAAAACGTTCAAACACACGCTGATATTGTTCTTCAGGTATGCCTGGGCCAGAATCTTCGACTCTCAGTAACACCCCTTCTTCATGACGCCTTACCACAACATGAATACGACCTTTCTCCGGTGTGTATTTATTCGCATTATTTAATAAATTGCTTATCAGGGTTTCCAGTGCAAACACATTACCTTCGATGATGTGTGACTCACCATCCATTTCAATTTCTTGCTGTTTAGACTCAAAAGCATGATAACTTCGTGCGATAAGTGATTGAACTAATTTAAATAAATCTACACTTTCAAATTTGACTGCCGCCTGATCAGGCGAGGTACGGTACAGCGCCAGAATCTGTTCGATAAGGTGCCCCATACGTTCGACACCATCGCGTAATAAGATAATGTCTTCATCGTCATTACCCAGTCTTGCACGTAAATTATGTAAATGTACTTTAAGCACGCTGACGGGGGTACGTAACTCATGCGCCGCATCAGCTGAGAAACGTTGCTCACGATCAAAGGCTTCAGCCAAACGTAATAACAGACTATTCGTATTATTGACTACTGTTGTGAGTTCTTTCGGCACACGGTCAAGCTCAATCGGACGGAGATCATCCGCTTTTCTCTCACTCAACTGGCTGGCAAACGCGTTAAGTGGTTTGAGACCAATCCCGACGGCAAACCAGATAATTAACGCGGCTACAGGTATTGCCATCACAATCGGCAGTAAGGATTCCATCACCACATCTTCGGCAAGCATATAGCGAATATCGATACGCTCGGCCACTACGACCCATCGCTGCAAAACCGTGTCGCGGTAAACATAATTTCGCCAGCGATAGCTGCCAAAGTTAATGATATGAAAGCCCTCATCCAGTTCTCCCATCACCTTATCTGGGGCATTCTCAGAACGCGTTAATAACTGACCGCTATCATCAATAATCTGAAAAAAGGTGTAAGGTGTTTGCTGATTGGTTACCGTTTCCTGGCCCACCTGACGAGAGTTAGCTGAGGCGATCAATATCGCGGTACTTTCTAAACGAGAATCAAATAAATTTTGTGCCTTTTGCATACTCGACTGATAACCATGCAATAACGACACAAAGTTCACCAGCGTTATTGTGGCTAATAACGCCAGTAATAAATAAAGGCGAATAGACTTCATTGCGCTTTAATTGTGTAACCCACACCACGCACCGTTGTGATGAAGTTCTCCGGTAGTTTCTTTCTTAAATGATGAATGTGGACTTCAATCGCATTACTGGCAATTTCTTCTCCCCAGCTGTAAAGCTTACTTTCCAGACTATCGCGGGTCTGCACGCGGCCAACATTCTCCATCAACATTTTTAACAGCATGTATTCACGACGGAAAAAATCGACATTCTCACCATTAACTTTCACCTGTTGAGCGCGCGTATCGATGGACACGTTGCCTACGGTCAGATCAGCATGTTTCAGGCTACTGAGCCGGCGTTCCAACACGCGCAGGCGCGCGAGTAACTCATCCATTTCAAACGGTTTTGCCAGATAATCATCCGCGCCACTATCAAGCCCGGCGACTTTATCCTGAATAGAGTTACGAGCTGTAAGAATCAGCACAGGCAACTCGGCATTACGCCGTCGAATTTGTTTCAGGACTTCATTACCGTCCATATCTGGCAGGCCCAGATCCAACACCACAATATCCGGCTCAGAAGAAGCAATGCTGTTAATGGCCTGCTTGCCTTCACTCAAATGATTAACGATAAAACCTTCCCTTTTCAGGCTGGTTTGTAAGCCTTTTGCGAGTGAAACATCATCTTCAATGAGTAATACCTGCATGTTGTTCATTCCCTAGTTTGTATCTGACCTGCTGTAAGGCTTTTTCGATTTCTTGCTGTCTTCCTTTATCTGCAAGGGGTCTACTTGGTCTGGCAGGTGCTTGTTGTGCTTTTAACAGATAAGTTTCTGCTTCTTTATACTGGTTATTATCTATTAAATACTGTGCATAGAAGTAATTACTATCTATGCCAGTTGGATTGATGGTCAAGGCTTTTTTCAACATCATTTCGGCTTTGTCATCATCACCAAACCCAATAGGCCAGCCGGGTACTTTGGCATATAAGGTACCTAAGCTGGTATAAGCCGAACCGTCCAGCGCGGTATCATTTATTTTCATCGCTTCTTCCAAATCGGCTTTTGCGGCTTTCGCCAGAGATAAAGCGCCAAGTCCGCCCTTGGCACCGGCATAACTTGATTCAATAATGCCACGCCAGATATGTGATTCCGCCGCCTCTGGATATTGCTTCACCACACTATTCGCTTTTTCAATCAGGCTTTCAAAGGCTTTTTCCTGTGCATCCCCCGTTAGAGTGTAATTCACTTTAGCCCAGTCATGCTGCAGATCAGCGACGCTTTGCATCACATCGGCACTGACAGGCAGACTCACTAGCCCCAGAATCATTGAGAATATATACGCTTTCATCATTTTCTCCATTAAAAATAACGTTTTATGATAGGTAGTTGTTTAATAATTGATTTATCAACAATGCCTGGCAGGATACTGTTGATTTTGACAAACAGTTTTTCAGGCCAGCCAAAATAATGTCTTCGATTATCCGTCAGCAAAAAGTCGACAATGGCATTGGCTACTTGCTCAGGGCTGTCCATCGCACTGCCTAATGCTTTGTTCATTTCATTGACATTGTCGTTATTAAGCGCTGTTTTTGTGGCGCGAGGTGCAAAGTAACGCACATCCACCCCGCTGCCAGCCAGTTCACGATGAAGGGCTTCACTAAAACCCCGTAAGCCAAACTTGGTAGCACAATAGACGCTATAACCGGGCATGCCGATACTTCCCAGAATAGAGCCAACATTGACGATGGTTGATGGCGCATTTTTTTCCAGTAAAGGAATAAAATCGCGTGTTAGTGCAATCTGTGAACTCAGATTAATCGTTAACATCCGTTCAATATCATTATCTGAATGATCGGTGATGGCAGCAAAACGGTTGATACCCGCCAAATTAATGATCATTTGCAGCGGATAAGGCAGATTTTCACAATAATCCAGCAGTGACTGGCGCTGCGTTGTCTTGCTAACGTCAGCTACAAAGTCGTAATGCTTTTCGCCTAAGCTGACGTTCAGTTCAGTTAACTTGTCTGCATTGACATCCGTCAATATCAACTTAGCGCCCTGATCGTGTAATGCCTTAGCTAACTTTTGCCCGATACCACCGGCGGCACCGGTAATCAGAATGGTGACATCTCTCAGACTGTGCATGGCATCTTCTCTTCAGTCAGGCTACGGAAGATGTTGCCGTAGAGATAATAAAAGCGTTTGGCACTATGAATAATGAGATCTTGTTCGGCGGGATCGGTGATTTGATTCATCAGACCTTCGAAGAATTTGACATGATCCTGATCCAGCGCTCCATGTGATCTCAGATAACTAAAGGCTTTAGTCGGTAAACCTAGTGCATTTTGAATACTTTCTGCGGCTTTGTCTGCAGTGGTGATACTGGTACCTTCCAGCACATGTACCATGCCAAAAAAACCTAAGGGATTGATGCGATGTACCATGTCATAAGCATAGGCGACCATCATTTCTGTCTGCAGATTTGGCTGACTGTGTCTTACCGCTTCTTTATCAGCACCACAGGCTGCGATATCGTTCAGTATCCACTCCTGATGGCCTAATTCTTCTTCGATATATTCTGCCACGGCATTACGTAGCCATTCTTTCTGTTCCGGCAAAGCGCCACCGACACTCATCAGCAATGGTACGGTATGTTTAACGTGATGATAGGCCTGCGTCAGAAAGTTAATATAAAGCTCGGTAGTGATATCGCCTGTCATCGCTTTAGCAATGATCGGTGCACTGAATAATTGTTCACGTGCTGCTGCTGTTTCTGTTTTTAATCTGTCGAAAAAAAGCATTTATGCCTGCTCCTTGTATAAAGCATTTATTTGATGATGGTAGCTCTCTAATATTTGTTGTCTGACAGGACGACCATTTGCCGTCAACGTGCCGTTTTCCACACTGAGTGGCCATTCAAAGCGCTGCCAGTCTGCCAGTTGTGCGTAATCTGGCAGGCGTTTGTTGACCAGGGTGATCCATTGGTCAATCATGGCGTCAGTGATATTGTCAAAACGAGGCTGAACCAAGACACTGCAATGTGATTTTGCATCTCCAATCACCGTGCAATAGGCCAGAATAGGATTAGCCAATAACTCGCTTTCCACCCACTCCGGATTGATATTTCTGCCAAAGCTGCTGATTAACAGGTTTTTACGGCGACCATTAATGTGCAAATAGCGGTTTTCATCAATAAACCCTAAATCACCAGTAGCTATCTGCTCTGGATACCAGCTATCAGGATGATTGATATAACCTAAAAAGCAGTTGCCGCAAACGATGATTTCGCCGGACTCAATACTGACTTTTACATGATCAAGCGTCTGACCGACACTGCCTATTTGACGTTGTTTTGGACTATTCAGGCTGACAACCGAGCTGCATTCTGACAAGCCATAACCTTCGTAAACCGGTAAGCCTAAATCATCAGCTTTACGTAATAAGTCTGCTGATACCCGACTGCCACCCACCGCAATAAATTTCAAACTGCCAGGTACTGGCCAGCCTGTTTCAGCGGCTGACACCAGGGTTAATAATAATTCGGGTAATAACACCACACTTTCTGGCTGTTGTTTGCTCAGCGTTTGTAAAAATTGCTGAACATCAAAACCTCGTCCACCATTAAAGCCGAGCTCGGCTGCTGGTAATAAGGTGACCGATCCTCTGCTAAGTAATGGTGCGTAAATGCCGGCTAGATTTTCCAGTAAGGTGGTCAGCGGTAATACACAAAGGTGTTTGATAGCTTGTAATTCTGTACGTTGAATAATGGCATCAGCCACAGCTAATTGATTATCTGTGCTCAAACACACCCCTTTAGGCTGACCAGTAGATCCCGATGTAAAGGTAATTTTTTGGGTTTTCTCTGGAATTTGACTCTGACCATTCTTGGCTAATGGAAACAAAATAAGATTGTCCGTTAACGACAGATGCAGCTGGTCAAACAGCTTGAGTGATTGAAATAATGTCGTGCCTTTCGATTCGATTAACGCTAATGCGCCACTTTCACTGATGGCATGATGTTGTTGTTCGGCCGAAAAAAAGGCAGGAATAGGCAAACTGATGACTCTGGCTTGATAACAGGCCAGATCAATACACGCCCAGTCGACACTGTTGTCGGCATATAAGGCAACGACATTCTGTGCATAAGGTAAAAGCAGTTCCGTTAGTCTATCCACTTCGTCTATCATCTGACGCCAGGTCAGCTGACGATATGGGTCCTGCAAGGCCAGTGCGTTTGGCTGTTGTGCCGCAATCCGACGTAAACGTTCGACTAACTCAGCCATGACGGAAACTCGCGACAAATTCATCTAATTGATGCTGATAGCTTTGACGCAAATATAGCATAAGCGGATTGTCAGTCAGTTTTGCCATGGTTTGTCGGATATTTCCGGCCACTACCACTGGCTTATCATCGTAATAACTACCCCAGCTTGCCCCTTTATCTGGCAACCTGGTCGGGTCTGCAACACGGATGGCAATAGTCTCAATATCTAATTTTGCCAACCACTGTGAAACGGCTGAATTAGCCGTAAATACAACCCATTCATAACCGGCTTGATAGAACAACTCAGCAAGAAGTAAAAATAGTGTTTGAGTCGCACGTTGTCGGCCGGAGGCCAGATTGCCTATTTCCACAATCGCATCACGTTGAACGACTGTTTGGGTAAGAATACTGAGCGTCGTTTGAATATCATTCTCAAGATAATACTCAAGAAAAAGGTGTGATGAATAACTGGCTGGCTGAAAACCAAGTGCTGCTGAAACTAAACCGCCTGTCCTGGCAGACAAGATAAACGGCAGAAAATGGCTGATCTCTGCACCGTGTTGTTTTTCAAAGCGCTGATAAATAAATTGTTCAGCGTCCATTCGTCCCGGCTCATTCGCTTTTGCCAGCGTGAGTGGAAAAACAGGCTGAATAATTTGTCGCTCAACGACGCGTTGAGAGCGACTTTTAGTGACAGACTGTGCAAACGATCTAGCTTCCATAAAATTCCCCTTGGGAGGTGGTATGGAAGCTAGATTAAAAAAAAAAGCTTAACGAAAAATTAAGCTTAGAGGGCTTTATTAATTATTAGACAAAATCATCCCATATGATTGATTTAATTCAGAAATCTGTTGCTTTATTTGAACTTCCAACAGACGCTTTCTGCTCTCATTATCATTCGCCAGCGCCTGACTGCGCAATAAATCAATCAAATTAATTTCACCTAAATCAAAGGCACGTTTTTGTAATTGGTAATACTGCTGGGTGGTTTTATTTTGTTCCGTGATCAAGTCCAGCTGCTGTCGACTACTGTTTAATTCTTCCTGAAGGGCGACTTGTCGTGTTTTTAGCTGACGCCATAATGATTGACGTGCAACCTGAGCATCAGCTAATTCGGCTGAGGCCTGAGCGATGGCAGGTTGTCTGTATGCCTTATCATCCAGCGCCATGCTGAATCCGATGCCCATACTGTTGGTATAGTCTTCCGCCCTATCTCCCCGTTCTCGTCTTACGCCTACAGACAGGCTGGGATTTACTGCGCCATCATATTGTGCCAGCCCCATTTGTGCCTGTAGTCTGGCTATCAACTGATCCTGTAACTGCAACTGCGGATGTTGCTGTAAGTCCTCAGTGGTGTTGCTAACGGCTTCTTCCACCTGCTGCGGCAAGGCGTTCTCACCGGTAATCAGTTGATAAATTTTCAGCCGCTGTTGAAGCTGCGACTGTGCATTCACCATTTTGCTGTGCGCTTCAAGCGTGTTACTGCTCGCCAGTAAACGTTCAGTTGAAGCTAAATCCCCGGCTTTTACTCGCGATTCAACATCATTTTGTAATTTTTTCGCGTTTTCCCAGGTCAGTTTGGCTTGTTCAAGTTGGGCTTCGGCCAGTTTCACCTGCCAGATTTGTTGTCTCACTTCACCAGAAGCTTCCAGTTTCAATGCTTGCTGATAAGCAGGCAGTTCGGCTGCTATTTTGTCTGACAAGGCCTGTTGCTGTTGTTTTTGACCTGGCAACCATAACGGTAAATCAACACCGCCTTCCCATTCTTGAAAACCGTGTCCGGTCCCCACTTCATCACTGAACAGGCTCAGATTCCCGGTCACCGGCTCGGCAAACAAGGCCTGACTGTATGTATCATTCGCCTGCAGCAATTGGCGGTATTTATCTTCAGCTAATAATCCCGGTAATCGCTGATATACCTTATCCGTTAGTGAAGCTAAATCCAGGTTAGCTGCATAAGGCACGCTGCTACTGACCGTCTCACTATCTTCTGCAAAACTCACCACAGGACTCAATGTGCCTATCAAGGCAGCTATAACATATGAGGTATAACGTCGCATGAAAAATCCTTAAATAAATGCTGATCTATCCAAATTACAACAGCATGCACAGTGATTGTTAAATCAGACTTAACACAGTATCAAATTGTCACTGAGTCTGTTCGTTTCGGCAGAAATTTATTAGCAACTCGTTCGTAAACGGCCAGCATGGCGGGTATCACCAATAAGACTAAAACTGTTGAAAACATCAGTCCAAATGACATGGAAACCGCCATGGGGATTAAAAACTGTGCCTGTAATGATGTTTCAAATAATAAAGGCGTGAGTCCGGCGATCGTCGTGAGTGAGGTCAACAACACCGCGCGAAGACGTTGTGTTGAGGCTTCAATAATGGCTTGCTGTGCCGGCATTCCGGACTCGGTGAGTTGTTTGAAAAACGTCACCAGAATGATGGAATCATTCACAACAATGCCTGATAAACCAAAAATACCAAACAAAGACAAAATGGTCAGATCAATACCGAGTAACCAATGTCCAATTAAGGCACCAATCAAGCCAAATGGAATCGCTGCCATTACCACCAGTGGCCAGCCATAGGATGAAAACACCCAGGCCAGCACCAAATAAATCATAATAAAGGCCAGCAATGTGCCTTGTGCCATATCTGACATGGTATCAGCCTGCTCTTCTGCTCGGCCTTCATAACCAACTTTCACGCCGTATTTAGATGATATTTCAGGTAAAAAAGCCTTTTTCATATCTTCTAAAATGACATTATTGTTATTCACTACAGAGTCTACTGTCGCGGTGATATGTATCGCTAACTGACTGTCGGTATGCCTGAGCACATCAAAGCCGCGGCGTGACTCAAACTCAACGACACTGGATAAGGGCGCACTCCCGCCATTAGGCAAACGCAACATGAAGTTTTCTAATGTCGCCAGGGTGTTACGCTCGGCATCAGGCAACATGACACGTACTTCAACCTCATCATCACCATCCTGAAAAATCTGAACTAATTGCCCATCAAACGCGGCCCGTAACTGGCGCCCTACGTTTTCAACGGTTAACCCCAGCACTTCGCCCTGGCCTTTTATCCGATAAATCAGCTGTTCCTGACCATAAGGCATATCATCTTCAATGGCGCTGACACCGTTGTAATTTTTTAATTGTTCAGCCACCTCATGTGCGGCTTTTTTTAATTGCTGCGCCGCAGCGCCAGTGAGGCGAATATCAATATCACTCCCAGGTGGGCCACCACGCGCTTCACTGATGGTAAATGTCTCAATCCCCGGCGGTAAGCTGATATGTTCACGCCAGTCGTTAATAAAATCTTTGTTTCTGATATCACGTTGGTCTGGCGATATCATCTCCAGCTGAACAGAGCCGAAACGCTCGTCTGCTTGGCTGCTACTGACATTAGAATTTGCAGATGAAGCACTGCCCAGTCGAGTGACCGCCATTTTGACAATGCGTTGTTCATAGTCCGCTTCAGCTTCATCGAGTGCCAGATTGATATGTTGTAAAAATTGCTCAACATCCTGCTTCGGTGTGCCGGCGACAAAGCGAGCATTAGCGGTAATTGTGGTGCCTTCCGGTGATGGAAAGAAGTTAAACAGGATTCTGCCACTGGCCAGCAAGCTGATTGAAATGATCAATAAAGCCAGTGTGAGGCTAATGGTCACCGCACTGTTTTTCACAGCCATAGTCACTAACGGTCTGAAAAACTGCTCACGAAAATGCTCAAACTTTTCATCCAACCAGCGTCTTAACCGACCTGGATCAAGATGATGCATTGTATGAAAAGTATGGCGTAAGTGGCCGGGAAGTATAAGAAAACTTTCTACAAGTGAAGCAATGATTACACAAATCACCACAAAGGGGATATCGAATAAGATATTGCCAATCACTCCACTGATAAGCATCAGCGGTAAAAAGGCTGCAATGGTGGTTAAAGAAGAAGAAATCACTGGCGCCAGCATTCGCCTTGCCCCGCCCTCAGCGGCTAATAATGAGCGTTCTCCACTTTGATAGTGTGATAACGCATCTTCACCCACCACAATCGCATCATCAACAATAATCCCCAGCGCCATGATCAAGGCAAACAGGCTGATCATATTAATGCTACCGCCCAATATATACAGCACGGTCAATGCAGCCATAAAAGAAACGGGAATACCCACGGCTACCCAAAAAGCCACTCTGCCGTGTAGGAATAAGAAAAGGATAGCCAACACCAGTAATAAGCCACTGAGACCATTACTGAGCAGCAAATTGATGCGTTCCTGTATCAGTGACCAACTGGCATCATAAACGCGGATATCTACACCTTTGGGTAAGCTGGGTTTAGCCTGTTCCAGCCAGTTTTCCATAATCCTCGCTGATTCAAGGGCATCGGCATTTTCTGTTCGTTGCAATGCAATTTCAACGGCGGGTTGTCCGTGATAAAAGACTTTCACCTGATCACGCATAGCGCGGCGTTCCACATCAGCCACATCGTCAAGCAGTAGACGACGTCCCTGATAATCACTTTTTAAAGAGATACTGCCAAAGGCATCAGCATTCCGGCGTTGGTCAAGACTACGAATTTGCCGGGTCGTTTCACCATTGCCAATCTCGCCTGCCGGTAAATCCTGACTCTGGTCAGCGACGCGTTGACTGACATCACCAAAACTTAAACCCAAAGACTCTAGTGTCGAGGTGCTGACTTTAATCGCCATCTCTTCATCTGGTAATCCGGTGATAGTGACTCGTGAAATACCGGCATCCAGCAGTTCGTGTTCAATTTGATGAACTAAGCCACGGAGTTCGTCTAAATGACCGTCGGTAGTGACCAATAATCGGGCAACATTGTCATAGTGTGTGGCAATGCTGATTTCGGGTGTTTCAGCATCCTTAGGCAGGTTGCGGAGCCGGGCAACATGATCTTTCACCTGATCAAGCGCCGGGCCCATCTCAGTGCCTTCATCAAACTCCAATGTCACCAGAGACGAACCATAAGATGAGGTCGAGGTCATTTTGTCGACATAATCGATGGTGCGAAGCTCTTGCTCAATACGGCTGGTTAACGAGTCTTCCACATCTTCTGCACTGGCACCGCGCCAGACCACATTGATAGTAATCACATCCAAGGCGAAGTTTGGAAAAAACTGGGTATTGAGTTTGCTCAATGATACAAAACCACCAATCAACATCATCAGCATCAACAGGTTTGCTGCAACCTTATGTTGAGCAAAAATACCAATGATATCTGCGCGATGGGTGGTGGAACTCACAACTTGGTCTCAACCGCTAAACCGGTGATGGCATTGGGAAGCTGAGTAGTGACAATTAAATCACCGCTAGCAATCTCGTCACTTCGGATTAATAAACGATGTTGATTATCTTTGCCGACGACTTCTCCTACGCGTTCAATGGTGACGGCTTTTAAGTGACCATCTTCAATCAGATAGACACGGTCCAAACCATATAAAGCACTGAATGGCAGCTCGATCACGTTGTGCTGTTCTGATAGCTGTAACTGCAGCTCAACAAAGGTACCAAGCGGTAAGTTATTTGGATGATTCACTAAGCGAAACAAGCCGTCGATACCACCACTATCAAGCCTGACTTCACCTGAAAGCCGTTTTAATTCAAGCTTAACCAGTTCATCATCAATCATCGCCGTCGCCTGAATAAGCTGATGGCGTTGCATCATTTGTCGGATTTGTTGGCTATAACGTCCTGGAATCTGCGCCCGCACTTCCAGATTATTGAGATCGTAGACATTAATCAGACTATCACCGGGTCTGACCCGATCACCCACGGCAACATTTAGCTTCGCCACCCGGCTCGGGAACGGTGCTCTGATATCTGTTCGTTCTAGATTGACTTCACTTTGCTTCAGCAAGGCTTCTGCCCGTTTTTTTGATGCTTCTAGCTGGGCGATTCGTGAAGGGTGCTCAGCAATATCATTTTGTAACTGCTTTAGCGCCAGCTCTTGTTGCTGATAAGCGGCCGAAGATTCATCCAAAGCCGCTTGTGAGGTTAATTTATTTTGTTCGAGTTTTTTTGTGCGTTGCACCGCTTTATCGGCGAGGTTAACAAGTTGTTTTTGATTTTCTAATAATGCGAGATCACGTTGATAGCGGACATTTTCATTGGCAATTGAAGCGATAATTTCATCGACATCGGCCTGACGCTGCTGTTTTACTAGTTCAACATCTGTTTTATCCAATTGCAGCAGCAACTCTCCCTGAGTCACGGTTTCACCTTCTAACACCAGAACTTGCTCGACATCGGCTTCGACAGCCGCTTTTAGCGTGGCATCACGAGGGGTTTCAATGCGTCCATATACGGTGACTTGAGGACTTACCGTGGTCATCTGCGCTGCTATCGCATTCACCAGCCAGGCTTTTTGCTGTGTATCCTTTGGCGTGGCTTTTGGTTTCGTCGCAACAAGCACCACGACAATCAGAATGGTCAGGCCAAGAATTAATACCGGTAATAAAAATTTTTTCAGCTTGACCATCCTGGGCTCAGTCTCTTTAGTTATTGGGTTCTGTCACTATAGCAACCCTGATGGCATCCAGTGATAATGAAGCCGATTGGATACCGCTATTCAACTTATCTTGACGCTGTTTCAGGTAATCCAGTTCTTGTGGGCGGATATTTGGATTGACCTTCGCTAGTGCGCTGAGCCGTTGATACTCTTGCTCCAATTCATTGTTCATATTGTCCAGCGCTTCTTGTTTAAGCGTTTTTTCCATATCAACAACCGCTTTTTTGGCTTGCTCCAGCAAGTTTTCCACGGGACTTCGGGCATGACGAATCAGTTCTTGTGCGGTGGCGCGCGGAATACGCCCTGCCATTTTATTAAAATCCTGCTCTTCAAACAGGGTTTGATATTGCCTGCCACGCTCATCAACCACCAGTCTGATATGGCTTTCAGAAATAAAACGCTGAATCTGTAAGTCACGTTCAGACACGGTTCGCATAACAAATATCGCTTCAAGTAACAGGCTGCCAGCTTTCACCTCATCTGTTGCCAGTGTGCAGAAAGCGCTATTACCAAGCTCACTATTTAACACCATATCAATGGCGCCCAGCACCATAGGATGTTCCCAGGTCAGGAATGTCATGTCTTCACGCCCTAAGGCTTTATGACGCTGATAGGTGGCGGTTAGACCTTCATCTGGCAGCTCTGGGAACTGGGTCTGCATATGAGTGCCAGGCTCGATAATAATACTGTCGCTACTATGCGGCTGTTGATCCACACCAAAGGCATCAAACACATCATCCATAAAGCCCGCTAATTCAAGTGAACGTGACAGCGACTCGACTTCGCCGACCACATATTCGGCATGGGATTCATTATAAGAATGGCGTTCCAGTAAACGGTGACGACCCGACTGTAATTCAGCCAGGGTTTGCTCAGTCACTTTTTGTGTTTGTTTTATTAAACTGTCTAATGCTTTGTTGTTTCCAGGTTCTGCCATTGCGGCTTGTAACTGTTGTTTGGTCTCTCCGGCAATACGTTGCCCTGCTGCCAAAACCTGTTCAAACGCATTCATACCATCGTGATACCAATGCAATAACACAGACTGAGCTGTACCCGCATAATAAGGCACATGAATATGCACATCATGATGCTGACCGATACGGTCTAAACGGCCGATCCGCTGTTCCAGCAAGTCCGGATTTACCGGTAAATCAAATAACACCAGATGATGCGAGAACTGAAAGTTACGCCCTTCACTGCCAATTTCAGAACAAACAAGGCATTGTGCCCCTTCTTCATCATCGGCAAAATAGGCCGCCGCCCGGTCACGGTTCACCAGGCTTAAACCTTCGTGGAATACCGCTGAACGGATGCCTTGATTAATATTCAGGTAGTTTTCAAGCTGCTGAGCTGTGTCAGCTTGAGCACAGATAATCAAAATCTTGTCATCACGGTGTGCTTTTAAGAAATCGACCAGCCAGCTCACACGGCTATCATTTTTTAACCAGTCAGCCTCAGTAAAATGCTGCTCTGGCAAAATAATATGGCTCACCTCTTCACCGACCAACGCTTGCGGAAGTGACAATTCATACTGATGAAGAATACGGTTGGGGAAACCTTTCACTACATCACGTGTATTGCGATACAACACCCGACCAGTACCGTGTCTGTCGAGCAATTGTTGAATCGCATCCACTTTAGCGACTGTAAACTGGTCTTCTGAGCTTAATTGCTGAAATAACAGCTCATCGATGTAGTCCTTAAGCTGCGACTGCTGTGCTGCTGATAATTGTGCCCAGGTTTCAGCCGCATCAAGCTGTTCAATTAATTCGCTGACCGGTTGATAAGCTGCTTCCTGTTTCACGAAGTCATCAAAATCAAAGAACTTATCTGAGTCTAATAAACGCAGACGCGCAAAATGGCTTTCGATGCCTAATTGCTCCGGCGTCGCAGTTAATAACAATAAAGCAGGAATTTGTGCGGCCAGTGTTTCTATCAGTTGATAACCTTCGCTTGACTGTTCAGGTGACCACGCCAGATGATGGGCTTCATCAACAATTAGCATATCCCACTGGGCTGCCAGCATATCCATTTGCATTTGCGGATTGGCTAATAAATCGTTCAAACCACACAGAACAAATTGTGCACTGTCAAAAGGATTACCTTCATCCAGCTCTTGCAGTGCTTCATGGCGCTCATGATCAATCAATGTGAATGTCAGATTAAAACGGCGTAGCATTTCAACCAGCCATTGATGTAATAAGGCATCAGGTACCACAATAAGCGCGCGTCTGACCTGGCCCGATAACACTTGTTTATGTAGAATCAAACCCGCTTCGATGGTTTTACCTAAGCCCACTTCATCGGCTAATAACACCCTCGGCGCGAAACGCTGTGCCACTTGTTGAGCAATATAGAGTTGATGAGGTAAAAGCTGAACTCGTCCACCTAATAATCCATATACAGGTGACTTCACCAGTTCATGTTGATAACTGAGTGTTTTGGCACGTAATTCAAACTGACTGTTTTTATCGACCTGCCCGGCAAAAAAGCGATCCTGCGGTTGATTAAAGTGCACACGGCTATCCAAATCCATTTCGTGGATACTGATCGGCTCACCCGCCTCTGTATCACCTTGATAGATATAACAGCCATTAAAGGGCTGCACGGCACTAATCACAAAACTCACGTCTTCACGGGTGCTGACCTTATCACCTTCAGAATAGATAACCCGACTCAATGGCGCATTATCGGCAGCATAAAAACGACTTTCTGCTGCGGCAGGAAAAAATACTTCAATACGACGTCCGCTGCTTTCCTGAATAATACCCAGACCCAGCTCTGCTTCACTGTTACTGACCCAGCGCTGACCTACGATAAATGCACTATCTGACAATGTGGTTTGCTCCGTAATTTCATAATTTTTTATTCAACACCTTGTTGCTAAGCTGTTATGCGGCGATAGAATGAGATCATCCTCTTCAATCAGACTGACGCTAAGCCATAAACTAGGCTCAGCAAGTTGCCTTATAGCCCCGACAAAATGTTGGTAGGCACAATATGGTAAATTGTTGGCTTATTTTTTCCTATAGCCGAGTGTTCATGGCCACAGAATTTTACACTGTAGAAACCACGACTGAAGTGGAATATGAAATAAAAAAATCCCGATTTATTGGCGTTATCATGCCCTGCCAAAGTGAAGATGACGCTCTTCGTAAATTAGGTCAGCTGGCCCGGCAACACCCACAAGCTAATCATCTCGCTTTTGCCTGGCGTATTCGCCAACCAGAAGGTTTTTTGACCGAACGTTTTCATGATGCAGGTGAACCCTCCGGCACCGCAGGTCGTCCGATACTGGCGCCGTTAGAAGGACAGGATCTGATTAATACCGTGATTGGTGTGATCCGTTATTTTGGTGGCATCAAACTCGGTACCGGCGGTCTTACCCGTGCTTATGGTGCAGCCGCAAAACAAGCGATTGCCGAAGCGAATATTGTTAAATGGGTAGAAATGGCACAAATGACATTAGAGATTGATTACTCCCAACTTCAGTTGCTGGAATATCAACTCAAACAGCTACGCGGGGAAATCATTGAGCAGAATTTTACTGATAAAGTCGTCGTTACCCTGGTGTTACCCGCCCAACATCAGCAGGCTATCCGCCAACAATTTATAGCGAGCTATTAGCTTGGAATTGAATTAAGCGACCTTCAATCATTGCTTTCTTAAATCCATATTTATCAGCAATATAACTTACAGTATTACGATGATACATGAAGACATGTGTCGGGTCGTTTTTATAATTCCAGCGATGAAAATCGATACCTTCATGGTAGATTTCTGTCATACAAAACAGTCGACCACCAGGCTTCAAGAGCTTTCTTAACTGAGCAAAGCTTTGTGCAGGGTGATGAAAATGTTCAATGACTTCGCAACTGCAAATATAGTCATATCGCTGCTCTAAAAGTGCGTCATCATTAAAAAATAAAGGGTCATACGCGGCAATAGCAAAACCTGCTTGCTGCAGTACATGAGTAATGACCGGGGCATGACCGGCACCGAAATCCAACCCCTGTTGGTGAGATTGAAACAATTGCTGAACGAGTTGGGTAATCGGGGCAACAAATCGCTGAAAGCGGCTGTCTTCCACATCATTCAAATGTTCCAGATAACGCCGTTGTTCTGCTTCACGATCCGGCCATAAAGCCGGATCCATGAAAATGCCATAACAAAACTGACATTGATGATATAAATGTTTTTTGAACTGATAAAACTCACTGGCCTGATGCTGGCACAGCGGACAAATAACACTCATCTATAGTGGTAAGAAGCTGGTAATAAAACCAATCAAACCACCAAATACCCCACCCCAGACAACTAACCAGCCTAAATGGGTACGAATCATGTCCTGAACAATGTTTTTCACCATTTGTGGTGTCAGTTCTTCCAGTCGTGATTCCACAATATGCTCAATTTGTAGATGAATATCATCAAACACTGCATGACTGTTTAACTTAGATCGGACACTTTGCTGAAAAGAATCGCTATGGGCAATATCATCCAGCGAGCGCGTCATCTTTTTAATAAAAGGTTCACGTAGCGGCTCTAAAGCAGACTTGCCGCCAAACATCGATAACATACTGCCAAAAGACGACTCCATGATTGTAGCGACAAGGCTATCGTAGACGGGCTCTAAGTCAGTATTTTCAATCACATCGGAGAAATCCAGCGGATGTTGAGAATTATCTGACACTAATTCAGCCAGAAACCGATCGACATTGTCTTTACTGAAAAATTGCTGCATCACCAGCTTATGAATGCCCGCTTTAAACTCTTCAAAGCGCTCAACAATCACGCCAGAACCATATAGTCCTGGGACTTTCTCAAACAGCATATGAATGGCAATCCAGTTAGTCAGACTGCCAGCCAGAGCAAACAAACCTGTGGCCAGAATGGCTTTTGAAGCTAGAGAATCAACAAATAAACCGGTGGCAACAAAGGTGGCAGCCACCAGATGGGTAATTAAACTCTTATTCATCGGTCCATTTAGTTAATGCGTTGATAATCTGCGATGCTTGATCACGGCTGGAAATATTAAATTTCGAGCGTTGGCTGTACTCGCCATTACGCTTCTGGTATCGACGAATGGTGTATTTATCCGGACCAAACTCGCCTGTTTTACGATCTAAATCCTGATAACGGAACATCACTGTTGCCCACGCACCTTTGGTTAAGATGACTTTATCTAACTCTTTAACCGTCATGGTATCGCCTTCATGATATTCAACGGTTAATTCGTCTACTGTCTCAGCCATAGAATAAAAACTCCTAGATTATTTTTGATTAAAATAGGCGGTCAGCACTTTACAGAGCATCACCGCGTCCTGACTACCTGCTAATTCACGAATCGAATGCATGGCAAATGTGGGTAAGCCTATATCGATTGTTTTAACGCCAATATGAGAAGAAGTAATGGGGCCAATCGTGCTGCCACAGGCCATATCTGTTCTGACCACAAAATCCTGCACTGGCACATTATGCTGCTGGCACAATTGCCTGAATATGGCGCTGGTTTGACTGCTGGTGGCATAGCGCTGATTAGCATTGGTCTTAATGACCGGTCCTTTGTTTAATAAGGGACCGTGTTCAGCATCATGTCTGTCGGCGTAATTCGGGTGTATCGCATGGGCGTTGTCAGCCGATATCATCATCGATTGTTCCACCATGCGTTGATAGGCCTCAGTATTCATCGCAAGACGTTGCAGTACCGACTGCAAAAATGTGCCTTGCGCACCGGAAACAGATTGACTGCCCACTTCTTCATGGTCATTGCACACCAGTAAGGCAGGTCGTGTTTTATCAGCAGCCAGCAAGGCCTGCAAACCGATATAACAGCTCAGCAAATTATCCAGTCTGGCACTACTGATAAAATCAGCAGATAAACCAATCACTGCGGCTTTTTGGGTGTCATAAAAACACATTTCATAATCCAGCACCCGACCAATATTGATATCTGGATACTGTTGCCGACATTGTTGTTCCAATAAAGCGCGGAAATCCAGGCTATCGCCATCATCGACTTGAGCCAGAATCGGTGGTAAATGCAATTGCGGATTAATATTACGGTTCTGATTCACTTCACGATCCAGGTGAATCGCTAAGCTTGGGATCGTCGCAATCGCCTCTTTAAAATCAATAATGACCTGTTCAATCTGCCCTTGAGCATTCTCATAACTCACTCTGCCAGCCAGTGATAAATCACGATCAAACCACGGATTTAATAAAGCACCACCGTAGACTTCAACACCAAGTTGCAATAAGGTCTGTTTCACCTTTTCCGGTTTGGGTTTCACTTTCAGGCAAGGGCTATCAGTATGTGCACCGACCATGCGTATGCCACTGCTGACTAATTCTTGTCCGTTTAGCGTAAACGCAATGATAGATGCCTGACGAATAACAAAATACTGACCAGCGTCTAACTGTCCCCAGCTGTCAGCTTCATGAAGCTGAGTAAAACCATTGTCTTCCAGTAATGTCTGCATGGATGCAACCGCATGATACGGTGTTGGTGATGCATCAAGAAAATCACACAAACCGGGATTAAAATCACTTGGAGTATATTTCATAGTCAGCGTCATATTATTTGGAAGAGGTTAAAGTCGGCTTATGATACCGATTTTCAAGTTGGCTTGTTACTGATGTTAATCTTCTAAAATTTGGCCACGGTAGATTCGTAATGGCTTTTTCACTTTTTCACGTGGCTTATTCGACACAGTTGAGGTTTCAGCTTCCTCAATTTCAACACCACGGTAAATGCGTTTTTTACTTGTCGACACGGGTTTAGCAGCCTCGCTGCTGCGCTCCTCAAATGACACATTTAAAAACTGAAATATGTCGATGTCATCATCAAGAAAGCTGCGTCCGGCTAATGGCATTTTCAGATTAGGTTTAAAAGAATACCGCTCAATATCCAAATTAAACCAGTGTTTTAATACTTGTTCGCCACGCAGAGATCCGTGTGATAAAGCGACGACCCGGCCATTTTCCAGCAGAATATGACAGGCCCGGTTTTCTGTTGTTGTAATAAAGACAGTTCCTGTCTTGCCAGCTTGAGACAGCGTGTAAATTTCTTTAAGAACGTCCGTATTATCTATCATCAATTATCAGGCAATGGCTCAGGCTTGTTTATTAAAGGTTAGATTACAACAGCTCGTCATCATCTTTCACTTTTTTTCTTGGCCGTTTGGATAAGCCGCCATGTAAACGACAACGATCAGCCAATGCACCGATGCCCCAGCCTTCGGGTGGTCTGATAGCGACTGAGCGTTTACAACGCTTACCCCCAGTAAGACGAGCGCCGCATTCAGGGCGGTAGCGTTTCGCTTTTTCCCAACCTTCCAGTGTTTGTGAGGCTTTGCGTATCACTTTCACTTCGCGGGGTGACAGTTGACTCTGGTCAACCGGATGGTTTTTTTGATCCGTTTGCCGCCACCAATAACGTACAACCGGTACAGGAAGGCCAAATCGCCGAGCCAAGTCATCAGGTTTACGGTAAATTTCCATCTCAAGCAGCAATATAGCGGCTTGTTCTAATCGGGCAGTAAACTCTCGGCTCTCTTGTGGTGTCATTTAACTAATTGGCCTCATAGCTCAGCGAAATAATAGCTTCAGTCAGCTCTTCTATTTCATCTTCCGGTTGAGCAATACCACGCACAGAAATACCCGCTTGATGAACACTATCCGGATCACCGCTAATCAGCGGATGCCACTCAGGCAAATCTTCACCTTCAGCTAGTAAACGATAAGCACAGGTTGCAGGCAACCAGTCAAAATAGTGCGCATTTTCGATGCTTAATTGAATACAGTCCGGAATGACGGTTTGACGATTCTCATAATCCTTACAGCGACAGCTATGGATATCTAATAAAGAGCATGCGGCTTTTGTGTAATACATGCGTCCATCATCTTCATCTTCCAGTTTGTGAAGACAGCAACGCCCGCAGCCATCACACAGGCTTTCCCATTCATCGTGTGTCATCTGACTGAGTCGTTTGTGTTTCCAGAATTCAGTAGATGTTTTATGCTGCTTAGTCATGACAGATTCTATCGCCCTATCCAGCTTGCTTACCCCTCTCATCAGGCAGTTCAATCCTAAAACGATTTTAACGGCCGGAGAGACAGCAGCTAGTTGTCTGCAAACCGATAATGATACTAGATTGCAGCATCTGACGACACCGTTTAAACAGCAGCAACTGCATGATATTGAACCAGTAGACCTGGCCGTTATCAGTCACTTAACGGAGTCACTCGAAAAACCAGCAGCCCAAGCCTGGCTTGGTATGATCAAGAATCAATATTCGCCTCATGTTATTCTCATCAGCCATACTGAACTGGCGGCTAAAAACGACTGGCAATTCACCGACTATCTGGCAATGGGCTTTAAACATATTGCGGGTACAGAGGAAGGCTTGCGCATTTTTAGTTATGCGATAGAAAACTATCAGCCTAAACGTGATTGGCTGAATAGCCGGTTCTGGGCCAACCCCGAAATGTACGACAAATACCGATGGTAATTCATCGCATTGTCATAAAACTGCATTATTATAAAAAAATCTGTGTAAAACGATCTGAAAGGCAATATGACTGAAGAAAACGCTTTAGATTTAAATAACCCGGCTCTGTACATCAACCGTGAATTAAGTTTACTTGAATTCAACTGGCGCGTTTTGCAGCAAGCGCTTGATCCTAATGTGCCTTTGCTGGAACGTCTTAACTATTTATGTATCTCCAGTACCAATCTGGATGAGTTTTTTGAAGTACGTGTTGCCGGCCTGATTCAGCAGATCGAAATTGGTGATCCTTACATTGAATCCGATCAGATCACTGCACAGGAATGTTTGAAATTAATTAACCAGCGCGCGCATGAACTGGTCGAAGAACAGTACCGTGTCTTGAATGACGTGTTATTACCTGAGTTAGATCAGGAATCTATCCAGGTTTTACCACGTGCACAATGGACAGATGAGCACAATGCCTGGCTGAAAGACTATTTTCAGGAAGAAATTTTACCTATCCTCAGTCCAATGGGTCTGGACTCGGCGCATCCCTTCCCACGTTTACTCAATAAAAGTTTGAACTTTATTGTGTCACTGGTCGGCAAAGATGCCTTTGGTCGTGACCGTGGTTACGCCATATTACAAGCTCCTCGCGCACTTCCACGAGTTATTCAGCTTCCAGCTGAAATGGTAGCTGAAGGCGAATACAAATTTGTGTTCCTGTCATCCATTATCCATGCCTTTGCTGAAGATCTATTCTTTGGCATGAAAATAAAAGGTTGTTTCCAGTTCCGGGTGACACGCAACAGTGATCTGGCCATTGATACCGAAGAAACCAGTGATTTACTTGCCACCATTGCAGACGAACTAACACAACGTAACTACGGTGATGAAGTGCGTTTGGAAATTGCGCATAACTGTCCTGAAGATATGGTTGAGTTTCTGCGTAATGAATGTGCGATGGAACGTGACAACGTTTATCTGGTAAATGGCCCAGTTAACCTGAGCCGTATTCAAACTGTCTGTTCTCTGGTGGATAGACCGGATTTAAAATTCAGACCATTCACTCAAGGTCGCCCGAGCGGTTTAAGTCTGGATGTCGATATTTTTGATGCTCTGCGTAAGCAAGATATGCTGTTGCACCACCCTTATCAGTCATTCACGCCAATTATTGACATGATTCGTCAGGCAGCGGCTGACAGTAGTGTCCTAGCTATAAAACAAACCTTATATCGTACCGGCGCTAAATCACCGATTGTTGATGCCTTAGTTACGGCTGCTCAGGCAGGTAAAGAAGTAACCGTGGTGGTGGAGCTGCGTGCACGCTTTGATGAAGAAGCTAACGTCGCATTAGCATCACGACTGCAGGAAGCGGGTGCCCATGTGGTATATGGCATTGTCGGTTATAAAACCCATGCGAAAATGCTGCTTATCCTCCGCCGTGAAAATGGCAAGCTACGTCGTTACGTTCACCTGGGTACAGGTAACTATCACCGCAGTACATCGCGTATTTATACCGACTACGGTCTACTGACTTCTGATAAACAAATAGGCGAAGACGTTAACAATCTGTTCATTCAGTTAACCAGCCTCGGTAAAATTCCTCAGATGCATAAATTGCTGCATGCACCATTCACTTTGCATGAAGGCTTGCTGGCAAAAATCGAAAAAGAAATTGATTCAGCAAAAGCAGGCAAACCAGCCCGAATCATCGTTAAAGTGAATGCTGTTGTTGAACAGGAAATGATTCAGGCGTTTTATCGCGCCTCAATGGCTGGCGTTAAAGTCGATCTGATTGTCCGTGGCATTTGTTGTCTGAAACCAGGAGTTGAAGGCCTGTCTGAGAATATTCAGGTCAGAAGTATTATCGGTCGTTTTCTCGAGCACACTCGTGTTTTCTACTTTGAAAACCAGGGTTCACCTGAAATCTGGGCTGGTAGTGCAGACTTAATGAAACGGAATTTATTACGTCGTGTTGAAACCTGTTTCCCGATTGAATCGAAAAAATTACGCACCCGTATTATGGAAGATTTAGAACTCTATCTGACTGATAACACACAGGCATGGATTCTAAATGCTGATGGTCGTTATCACCGTGTCGACAAGGAAGAGTCAGCGCCCCAAATTTCGGCACAAACCGCCTTGCTGGAACAAATGGCGAAATCGTTTTAGATTTACTATGGAAACCATTGCTTTTTTTAATTTAAAAGGCGGCGTCGGTAAAACGACGTCCGCCGTTAATATTGCCTGGCATGCCGCCAATGAGGGAATTCCGACTCTGATATGGGACTTGGATCCTCAAGGCGCGTCCAGCTGGTTATTTAATACCACTGCAAAATCAGAAACAAAACCGAAAAAATTATTAACTGGCAAAACGCCTATCGGCGATTTAGTCAGAAGTACAGAATTTGAGAATCTGGATATTATTCCAGCTGATTTTTCCTTCCGTCATTTGGATCACCAACTCAGTGAACAAAGTGATCAAGGTAAACAGAATCTGATTGCTAAGCTGGTTGAGCCATTCAGTGAAAATTATGCGTTGATGATTTTGGATTGCCCACCGAGCTTTTCTTTACTCACAGAACAAATTTTCGCCACTGCCGACTCGTTATTTCTGCCATTGATTCCAACGCATCTGTCTCTGCGAACATTTGAGCAGACTCGTGACTTTTTTAAAGAACATAAATTAAAGCCAAAACGTCTGCATGCCTTTTTTAATATGGTCGACAGACGCAGAAGCATGCATCGTGTCATGCTTGCTCATCCGCCCAAGATGCTGAAAAATGGTTTAAAAACAGCGATTCCTTACGCAGCAATCGTCGAAAGAATGGGTGATTATCGCCAACCTCTCCCTGCCTTTGATAAACAATCGACCGTTAGTCAGGCTTATGCCGAATTATGGCGTGAAATTAAACAGACATTGTCTGATTTTTAATATCACGCTCTCGGCTTAATTCGCCAACAACGGTGAATTTTTTTATTTCTCTCAAAATCTCGCGGTATGGTGGCCGTACTGATATCTTCAATTACAAATTGATTTAAAGCGTCGGTATCTAATTCGAAATCACGACGATTTGTGGAGAAAATCAATTCTCCGTCTGATGTCAGTAACGCACCTGCTTGCTTGATCAGCGTGCTGTGATCTCGCTGAATATCAAAGACCCCTTCCATCCGGCTTGAATTGGAAAACGTCGGTGGGTCAAGGAAAATTAAGCCGTAACGTTTTTCATCTTCCAGCGCCTGTTCCAGCCATTCAATACAATTAGCCCGAATATACTGGTGCTGTTCACCGACAAAACCATTTAGCTTCATATTGTCTTCAGCCCATGCCAAATAGGTATTGGACATATCGACGCTGGTTGTTGATCTTGCCTGACCTGCCGCCGCATAAACACTGGCCGATCCGGTGTATGAGAATAAATTGAGAAAGTCCTTGCCTTTGGCTAATTCTCTGACAAGTTGTCTGGTCTCACGGTGATCAAGAAATAAGCCTGTATCTAAATAATCGGTCAGGTTTACCCAAAAGCGCAGCCCATTTTCACGCACTTCAAAGCGTTGGTTTTTAGCAGCCTGTGCTTCGTATTGTTCTTTACCACGTTGTTTTTTCCTGACTTTTAATGCCACATGGGTGACAGGTACTTCGAATACCTCAGGAATAATCTGCATCGCTTCCTGCAGTCGTTCTACAGCTTTTTCAGGATCGATCTGCTTGGGTGGTGCATATTCCTGAACGTGGATATGGTCGTCATAAAGATCGATGGCTAGCGCATAGTCAGGTAAATCAGCATCATAAACCCGATAACAACTCAATGCTGACTTACGCGCCCACTTCGCCAAGTGTTTTTTATTTTTCTTTAAGCGATTAGCAAACATCGCACCTTGTTCTGTCATTTCAACAGGCGCTTGTTCGCGGCTTTCTTCTTCGTCATCGACAAACTGGGTTGGCGATGCTGTAAGTTCGTTTGTACGTACCGGGCGTGGTGCACGATAGAAAAGCACGTCACAGGAGATGGGACCATTATCAAAAGGCACGGTATCAAATAGCGTCAGGCCAGTAAATTTACCTAATTGCGCATTATCTGTTATCAAGGCTGTGCGCCAGCCTGCGAATGACTCATTAATAATATTGCCGAGGCTTTCGTACAGATAATGTAATTCATCCGTACGGCCAATACGTTCACCATAAGGGGGGTTACAGACAAATAAACCTGTTTTCGGTAGTTCTGTTGCCAGTCTTGGCCATTCAAGCAAATCACGTTGGCTAACGTGTATACGGTCACTGAGACCTGCTTCTGCAATATTATTTTTAGCGGCTTCAACCGCGGACGCATCAGCGTCACCTCCCACAATCACAGGACATCTGGCTAACCCTGATTGTCTTCTGCGCTCAGCATCTGCTTTAAGTTGTTTCCAGATGTCTTTATCGTGCTGTTTCCAAAAACTAAAGCCGTAATAGTCACGTAAAATGCCGGGGGCAATATCAGCAGCCATCATTGCGGCTTCGATAAGAAATGTCCCAGATCCGCACATGGGATCGATTAATGCCCAGCCTTGTCGTGCCAGTTTAGGCCACTCTGCACTCAGTAAGATGGCTGCAGCCAGATGTTCTTTCAGCGGCGCGGCGGTATTACTGACTCGGTAACCACGCTTGTGCAAACTTTCGCCCGATAAATCAATGCTAACCGTGGCTTGATTGTGCTTCAGATAAACATTAATACGCACATCAGGCTGGTAGAGATCAACGGAGGGTCGTTGACCAAACAGCGTACGAAAACGATCAACAATCGCGTCTTTTACGCGCTGAGCACCGTATTGAGTATGTTTTATCTTTGAACGAAAACTATTGAAGTCAACAGCAATAGTGCTATCAAGCTCATTAATATGGTCTTCCCATGGAAGTGCATTAATCCCTTCGTAAAGCTGTTCCGGGGTTTCTGCTTGCAGGTGAGCAATTGGCAACAACACTCGAATAGCGACACGAGACCACAAACATACTGTATATGCATCGGCCAACGTGCCTGTAAAACGGATATTTCCCTGATCTTGCTTAGTATTTTTAATACCTAGCTGTTTTAGTTCTTCCGCAAGCAGTGGCAACATACCTCTCGCTGCTGTCACCGTAAACTTGTGTTGTTTAGCCATATTGCCTTCCTGATATAATCAAAACATTTTAATACAGGTGAGCACACTAATGGCAGTTACTGACAAACAAAGACGTTATCTCAAAGGGCTTGCCCATACCTTAAAACCGGTTGTTATGATTGGTAACAGTGGTTTAACTGATTCGGTGCTTGCCGAAATTGATAATGCACTGGAACATCACGAGCTAATCAAGGTCCGAGTAAGTGGTCAAGAACGCGCAGATAGAAAGGCCATGTTAGATAAAATTGCTGAAGAAAGTGGCGCAGATTTGGTTCAAGTGATCGGTCATATCGGTGGATTTTATCGGCCATCAAAAAAAGCTTTAATCCAACTACCAAGGTGATTATATGATTCAAAAACCAGCAGACACAGCTCAACCCATAGAAAAAGTAATGGCAGAACGTTGGAGTGGTCGTGCTTATGATCCCACCGTTATGGTGACATTGGAAGAAATCACTGCGCTTTGCGAAGCTGCCCGCTGGTCTCCCTCTTGTTTTGGTGATGAGCCATGGCGCTATCTGGTTTGTGATAAAAATACTGACGAATCTGCTTGGAAAAAAGTGCTTTCTGCACTTGTGCCTGGCAATCAGGAATGGGCAAAAAATGCACCTGTTTTAATAGTTACTGCCTCTGTCCCCAACTTTAGTCAAAATGATAAACCCAATCGTTGGTCTGGTTATGACACGGGTGCAGCCAGTATCAGTCTATGTTTACAAGCTACAGCGATGGGACTGATGAGTCACCAGATGGGGGGATTTGATGACAAAGTGCTACGTGAGTCTTTCAATATTCCTGCTGATATCCACATTTGGTCTGTTATTGCTATCGGACACCAGGCTGCATTAGATAACCTCACTGAAGAACAACTAGAGAGGGAATTGTCCCCTCGTAAACGTCGCCCAGTTGAGCAAGCATTTTTCATGAATAAATGGTCATAAAATAAAAATTACCAGGAGAGAGAAAATGATGAAAAAAATGCTTCTTTTAGTCGGCTTATCAATAATAGCAACAAATGCTTCTGCTTACGACAAAGTGTATCTCGACAGATTACTTAAAACCTTACAGTGTAACTTCTGTAACTTGAGTGAAGCTGATCTGACAGGTCATGATTTGAAAGGCGCTGATATGAGTGAAGCCAACCTCAAAGGCATTAACCTCACTGATGCTAAATTACACGGTGTTTGGTTTACCCATTCCAGAATGCAAGGAGCCATTTTAGAGGGTGCTGATGTAAGTAATGCACTGATGGATTACACAGAATTGGCTGGTGCGAACCTCAGAAAAACAAATTTATCAGGCACTCAGCTTATCTTTGCTGATTTAAGTGATGCAGATTTAACAGGTGCTAGCCTCGAAGGCGCTGAACTTCGTGGAGTCACCTTCTGTAACACCATCATGCCGGACGGTGAAATAAACAACAGTGGATGTCAATAAAATAGGATCTAAGCCATTACTTTCAAGCAGCCTGATTCAGGCTGCTTTTTTTATGCAGTTATGCGGAGGAATTCGCTAGTGATATATATCAGATATCTACTCTTAGCTATTTTGTTAACACCACTAGTATCTCAAGCAACCCCCAGTAAGATTGAACTTGTTAACGGTGATACGCTGACGGCTGACATCGTCTCCGAAACCGATGACACCTTAAAGTTAAACCACCCGCTACTCGGTGTCATGATTATTCCGCGATCGCGCATTAAAAGTCTGGTCTCATCGACCAATACAGAGCCAACCCCTCCGCCACCACAAGCAAAACCAGAAGTACAGCATGTCGATGCTGATGATGGCTTATTTGGTACAGGTCTTTACACAAACTGGAAACGAAGACTGGATCTAGGACTGGGTGGTACTGCCGGAAAATCCAGTACAAATCAGCTCAATATTGGTTTTAACGCTGATTATGAGTCAAAACAAATGCGTACATCTCACAAGACGGCATTCTTCCGAGCTGAATCTGATCACGAATTGTCAGCACAAAGTTTTTTTACCTCAATGAACCGAGACTGGCTACGCCCTGATTCACCCTGGTTCCAGTTTGCCGGTGGCCGTTTTGACCTGGATAAGTTCAAAGACTGGGATTACCGTACTAACGCCAATGCCGGTTTTGGTTATGAGTTTGTCAATACCGACACATGGTTTTTTGTTGGCAGAAGTGGTTTAGGTTTTAATCGAACTTTTGGTGGCGAACAACAAGATTTCACGCCTGAGGGAATGTTAGGTATTGAAACCAAATGGGATATGAATCAATATCAACACGTAGAGTTCTCTAATACGTATTACCCCAGTCTCAATGATAGAGACTATAGGAATCTCACTTCTCTGGACTGGATTCTTGACTTAAACAGTTTCGTCGGTGTTGCATTGAAACTGGGTGTTACCAATGAATATGACTCTACTGTGCATGACGATACCGATCCCAATGACTTTAAATATACTGTCTCATTAGCCTGGAAGCTGTAGAATACCTCCCTTTTTGCTATAAAATTCTTGTGACTAATTCTGAGAAAAACTTAACGCAACTTATCCAATCCGCTATGCTGACAGACAGATACCGTCTTCAACGTCAGTGGCAGCAATTACAAAAGAATAAGGCAAATGCTGAGGCTATTGGTCAGTTTACTCAGCGAGTACTGAAATCAGTTGAGCGAGCCCAAACCCGTCTCAAGAATATCCCGAAACCAGACTTCAGTGCTGATTTACCCGTTATTGAACGTCGTCATGAAGTGGCGAAAGCCATTCAGGATAATCAGGTGATTATTCTTTGCGGTGAAACCGGTTCAGGAAAAACAACACAACTCCCTAAAATCTGTCTGGAACTGGGCCGTGGTGTCACAGGTTTGATTGGGCATACACAACCACGTCGTATTGCTGCCAGAACTGTTGCGACACGTATTGCTGAGGAACTGGGCTCAGAGATCGGTCAAACGGTGGGTTATAAAGTCCGCTTTCATGATCATGTCAATGCAGAAAGCAGCTACATCAAATTAATGACCGATGGTATTTTGCTGGCAGAAACACAAAATGACCGCTTTCTGAATCAATACGACACCCTGATTATTGACGAAGCACATGAACGAAGCCTCAATATCGATTTTTTACTAGGTTATATCAAACAGCTGTTACCCAAGCGTCCTGACCTCAAAGTCATTATCACTTCTGCAACCATCGACACCGAGCGTTTCTCCAAACATTTTGATAATGCGCCGGTCATCGAAGTCAGTGGTCGCACCTATCCGGTAGAAGTGCGTTATCGCCCTCTTCTCACCACCGATGAAGACTCACCTGATTACGATATGGTGTCAGGTATTGTTGCCGCCGTAGATGAACTTTGTCGTGAAGGCCCTGGTGATATTCTGATTTTCCTCGCCGGTGAACGGGATATACGAGATGTGTCCGAAGCATTACGCAAGCACCATCCGCCTCAAACGGAAATTCTGCCTCTATTTGCCAGACAGTCAGCCGCAGAGCAAAATCGTGTGTTTAAAACGGGTGGTCAACGACGCATTATTTTGTCTACCAATGTCGCGGAAACATCATTGACCGTGCCCGGCATACGCTATGTGGTTGATCCGGGCAATGCCCGCATCAGTCGCTATAGTGTGCGTAACAAAGTGCAGCGACTGCCAATAGAAAAAATTTCTCAGTCCAGCGCTAATCAGCGTTCAGGTCGCTGTGGTCGAGTTGCGGCGGGTATTTGTATTCGTCTATATGACGAAGATGATTTTAATAATCGTCCGGCCTTTACCGATCCTGAAGTGTTGAGGACCAACCTCGCCTCCGTCATTTTACAGATGTCGGCCCTGAAATTAGGTAATCCGGCGAAATTCCCCTTCATTAATCCACCGCCACAAAAAATGATTAATGATGGTTACCGCCTGTTAGATGAACTCGGTGCTGTTGATAAACAACGCAATATTACTGAGGTGGGTAGACAGCTATCCAAACTTCCGATTGATCCTAAAATTGCCAGAATGTTACTGGCTGGTGCAGAGCAAAACAGTCTCACCGAAGTACTGATTATTGCCAGTGCTTTAAGTATTCAGGATCCACGTGAAAGACCGATGGATAAACAGCAGGCGGCTGATGAGGCACATTCTAAATATAAAGATGAACGTTCTGATTTTATTGCCTTTATTAAGCTATGGAATCATTATCACGATAAGAAAAAACACCTCAGTCAGAATAAGCTGAGAAAGTATTGCAAAGAACAGTTTCTATCATTTTTAAGGTTACGTGAATGGCATGACATTCATCAGCAGTTACATGTTCAACTCGCTGAGCTTGGTCTCAAGTTTAACCAGCAGGAAGCCAGCTATGACAGTATCCATCGTGCGCTGCTTGCTGGTTTGCTGAGTCATGTAGCAACAAAAACCGATAAGTTTGAATATACCGGTGGTCGCAATTTAAAGTTACAAATATTCCCAGGTTCAGCCTTACATAAAAAAGGACCAAAATGGATTATGGCGGCTGAGTTGGTTGAAACCGGTAAGCTCTACGCCAGGATTGTGGCCAAAATAGAACCGGAATGGATTGAACCTATTGCTGGGGACTTAGTTAGACGACAATATTCAGATCCGCACTGGGAGAAAAAGCCTGCCCAAGTTGTTGCTTTCGAATCAGTCTCTCTCAATGGCCTGCCAATTGTCAGCCGTCGCCGTATTCATTACGGCCCTATCGATCCGCCTGTAGCCAATGAGATTTTTATTCGCTCGGCGCTAGTGGAAGGTGACTGGCACTGTCAGGCGAAGTTTTTCCAGCATAACCGTCGTCTGATTGAAGAAATTGAGCTGCTTGAACAAAAATCGCGACGCCGTGACGTACTGGTCGATGACGATACGTTGTTTGATTTTTATCGAAAAAAAGTACCCGATAACATTGTTAACGGTGCCAGTTTCGAGAAATGGCGGAAACAGTCAGAAAAGAAAGATCCCAATTTATTGATGCTCAGCAAAGAAGTGCTTATGCAGCATCAGGCCGAGCAAGTTACTGCGGATCAGTTCCCTGATCAAATATTAATCAACAGAGTCCCGCTGCCGCTTGAGTATCATTTTGAGCCGGGAAAAGCTGAAGACGGCATAACACAAACCATTCCATTATCACTACTGAATCAAACCAGCAGTGAACGTTATGAATGGTTAGTGCCGGGATTATTACGCGAAAAAGTCATTTTCCTGATTAAAGCTTTACCGAAATCATTACGTCGTCATTTTATTCCAGTGCCTCAGTATGCTGATCAATGCATAAAAGCCATGTCGAGTACATCTGGGGCTTTATTACCTGCCCTGAGTGAACAATTACGAAAACTCACTGGCGTTGAAATTGATATGTCAGACTGGCGGACAGAAGAACTACCGCTTTATCTACAAATGAATTTTAAGCTGGTGGATGATCAGGGAGAGTTGCTCGATGAAAGTCGTGATCTGGATAAGCTGAAGGAAAACTGGGCTCGTGAAGCCGCAGCCAGTTTCAGACAAATTCCAGATAGTGACTATGAAAAGAGAGGACTCACGTCATGGTCATTTGATACGTTACCAGAGCAAATCACACTGGAACAGAATGGTTTAGAAGTTACAGCCTATCCGGCGCTTGTCGACAAAAAAGAGTGTGTCGATTTAACCTTGATGGATACAAAAGCGCAGGCTGCAGAACTAACACGTTATGGGCTGCGTCGTCTGTTTATGCTGAACCAGGCTGATGCCGTTAAGTATTTACATAAAAACCTGCCTGACATCAAACAGATGTGCCTGCATTATGCCAATGTGCCGCCTTCACCCTACGCTGATAATAAGCAGACAGATATTAGTCCTTGCGAGCAGCTGAAAAGCGATCTGATTCATGTGGCGTTTGACCGCTGTTTTATTCTTGATCAGCCCACCATCACTGATAAAACAGTATTTGAAAAGCGCATTACAGAAAGAAAAAGTGATCTGATTAACTTGGCTGCCAAACTGGCTCAGAATATTGCCAAACCACTTGCCGAATATCATGCCATTGCCAAACGTTTAACAGGGAATATTCCACTGGCAGCTATCAATTCTGTAAACGATATAAAACAACAACTGGGCTTTCTGATTTATCAAGGCTTTGTTCACGATACGCCAGATGAGGCGTTAAAACGTTTGCCTGTATATTGCCAAGCCGCCGGTATCAGACTGGATCGTTTATTAACCGATCCAAATAAAGACAAACAACGTATGGCTGAAGTCATGCCACATTGGCAAAAGTTTATTAATAAGGTCAATAAAATCGAAACGGTTGATTTTAAAGAGTACCGCTGGATGCTTGAGGAATTTCGTATTTCCGTCTTTGCTCAGGAACTCAAAACGGCCTACCCCATTTCAGCTAAGCGTTTGGAAAAACAATGGCAACAATGCTGATGTGTGCCTAAACCACCCAGGCTTCAGGGCGACCAATGTTATATCCTTGCACAAAATCAACGCCTATATGTTGTAAGCTGATTAGTGTCACATCATCTTCAACAAACTCAGCCACGGTTTTGAGTCCCAACACCTGACCGATGCCATTGATAGAGTTAACAATTTCAAGGTTCACTGAATTTTCCACACAGTCTTTGACAAACATTCCGTCAATCTTGAGAAAGTCAATCGGCAGTTGCTTCAAATAAGCAAATGAAGACAGACCACTACCAAAATCATCCAGTGCAAATAAGCAGCCGACTTTTCTCAGCTCATTAATAAAGTAAAGCGCGCTATGCATATTCGAGATGGCTGCTGTTTCAGTAATTTCGAAACAAATAACGGCACCTGAATCAACTAAATCAGCGGAGATAATTAGCTTGATGATTTTGTCATAAAATCGGGTATCCCCAAGCGATTGACCGGATAAATTGATCCCATATACACCACTGATATCACGCCCGGCTTTTCTCGCCTCTTCCAGACGTGACAACACATGGCTAACTGTCCACATATCAATAGAAGCAGCAAGGTTATACCGCTCTGCTGCGGGCAGAAAATGACCTGGAGGAATAATTGAGCCATCTTCATCCAACATTCTTATCAGTAGTTCACAATGCGGTTTCGTACTGTTTTTCTTATGTGTAGCCACAATAGGCTGGCTGAACAAAACCAGTTTGTTATTACTCAGTGCTTGCTGAATTCTAGATACCCAACGCATTTCGCCACTGCGCTGTACAAGTTCTTCATCGCTGTCACTAAACACATGCAGTCGATCCCTGCCTGATTCTTTTGCTGCGTAACAGGCATTGTCCGCCTGTTTAAAAATCTCAGTCATCGTACTTTCTGGTCTGATATTGACCATGCCAACACTGATAGACGAGGTAAACAGTAAATCATTATCAATAAACTCGAAACGTCTGATCTTCTCCATCACACGGTTGAGTTTTTCTTTAGCCTGCTCAGAAGTAGTATCAATTAATACAGCAGCAAACTCGTCACCACTTAACCTGGCCAGAATATCCGATGGTTGTAGCTCACACTTGATAATGTTTGCTATCTGAGTAAGTAGTTTATCCCCTGCTTTATGACCGCAGGTATCATTGATAACCTTAAACTGGTCAACATCGATATAACAAAAAACATGGTTAAGAGAATTTGTCTCCTGAAGTAATAACTGTAAGTGCTTTTCAATGGCGAATCTATTAGGAAGCCCGGTCAGCGTATCATGTAAAGTGAGATGTTGAAGATCTTCCGAAAGTGACTTTTGCTCTGTAATATCTTGTGCATGAATGACAAAATAATCGACTTTGTTATTCGTATTTCTAACCGCAGAAACTGTCCCTGTTAACCACAGAGGTCGTTTATCACGACTCAAGCATTTTCTTGTAATCTGATATTGCTGCAAATCACCATCAATAAGTCTATAAAAGTCGCGACTCGCTTCACCGCATTCATCTTCATGCAATAGCAATAACATATTCATGCCTTTGAATTCTGTCTTACTGTAACCGAATAGCTTACATCCGGCTTTGTTTGCATCTAATATGACCATGTCTGCCGTCATTAAAAAGATGGGAAAACCAGCATTTTCGAAGGTTTGTGTCAGAAAAATCTCTTTCTTTTGTAATGTTTCAACTAACTTTGTTTGTGAAGCATTGACACTCGTTAAATGACGCACCAAGTGCCGGTTTTCCTGACGTAATCGCAAACTTTCGGTGACTCTCTCATGCAGGTTTCTGAATAGCATCGTGCAGGCAATCATATATGTGACAAGTGTCAGTGCTTCAACCTTAAGATCGACATAGAACATCGCCAGGATAACGGAAATGAGCATCGGATAAACATAAGAAATAAAGCTTATAAAGCTGCTCAACATCGAATAAATGGCACCTGAGCATAACCCAGCAACCACGAGTGGAATAATCAGCTGATGATTGAATTGCGTCTCAGCATCAAACGCAAAACCCAGACTGCCCCAAGCCAGACCAGATAGAAATACACCAGCGGCATAGATTTTTTCACAACGTGAAACAACGCTGGGATCATCAGGACGTTGAGAAAAATACACGTTGAGATATTTGACTATCAAAAGTCGAAGCACAATAGTCAGAAAGATAGTTGCGCCCCATAGATGCAATAACTTTAAGTCATTGTAAGAATACAGTGCGATAAGGGTTAATAGCAGAATAACAATATTTGTTATGCAAGCGATAACACCTTGCTGTAACAAAATGCCTATACGCATTTTGTTTATCTCAAATTGCTGAACGCCAGGTTCTACATCACTTTGACTAACCGTTTTCAACACGATTCCTGAGTTTTAAAAGTTATTTAAATATTTGAACTACATCACACGACGGCACAGTAAAACACACTTTATGAGATATGCCTGTGAGATAGTTCACGAGAATACGAAAAATTGATATCTGAGATTAGACAATTCATTCAGGAGTAGTTCAGTTTCACTTTGCTATGGTTTATCTATTAAATAGATAGGAAGAATCAGCGCTTAGTAAAACGGCTACTTCATTAATATTAATCTCAGTAAATGAATTAAATTTTGACTATTAATGACATTAATTCTGTTTCAAAGCATTGCCGTTAGGGCATTATAAAACATCAATATAATTAAAAATGACCTAAATCATGGCATGCAAGTAAAGCTTAGTGGATCATATTGGTGCTGATGCTTAGCATATAATGAATTGAGAGAGAAATATGCAAAGAAAAATAATCAACCTTCAGGTTAGACGAACCTCTCTAGCAGTGCTGACAATGAAGATTAGCCTAAGATATATCATGGCATCGGTCGCTGTTATATGTTCATTTACTTCTGCACTTTTTATCCCGTTGCCAGTGCTTGCCGATGGAAGACCTTATACAGTCAAACAAAATAATAAAGTAGATTCAGATACGTTTATCGGTTACAAGGTATACAGAACATGGTGCGCTCGTTGTCATGGCACTTTTGGTCAAGGGCTCGCAGCCAGTGACCTTACTAATACATTAAAAAACACGGATCGTGATGATTTCTTTAAGATCGTTGCCAGAGGGAAAAAAGGCCGTATGGGCGAAATGCCAGCCTGGCAGTCAAATGATAATGTAATGAAAAACAGAGACAGAATTTATAGCTACCTGAGAGCCAGAGCAGATGGTGCTCTAGGAGCCGTTACACCCGAGTTAATCGACTAATGCAAGTATTTAAAAAAGGACATTTCAGCCCGCTGAACCCGCTATATTCAAATATCATAGAGATAGTAAGGCACAGCCATGTATAAAGTCATGTTACTGCTATTCGTTGCCAGTTTATGCCTACCTGCCTGGGCAGATGACCACCTCCCCTACGAACAAGAACCAGGTAATAATATAAATGAAATAACGTTACCACTATCGGACCACACTGCAGCAGAACTGGCTAAAGTGGAGACCGGCGGAAAAGTACTTTCTGTAGACGAAGAACACTACGGCAATAAAATTATTTTTCGTGTTAAAGTGCTGCATAACGACGGTAAAGTGAAAATACATCGCTTTGATCGTGACTCTGGCCACTCCGTTCCATGAGGTTGCATGCGCGTACTATTAGTGGAAGATGAAAAGCATCTTCGCGAACAAATTACCCAACAATTAAAGCAGCATAATCTTACTGTCGATGCAGTAGCTGATGGTGATGAAGGTCTGTTTATGGGCTCTGAATATCCTTATGATGTCGCCATTATCGATTTAGGATTGCCTAAACTTTCAGGTATTGAACTTATTCAATCCTTGCGTAAACAAGGTTTTGATTACCCTATCCTGATATTAACCGCCCGTAGTCGTTGGCAGGACAAAGTGGAAGGGCTTGAATCTGGCGCAGATGACTATCTTGTCAAGCCATTTCATTTTGAAGAGTTGATTGCCCGTATTAATGCGCTTAGTCGTCGAGCTTCCGGCTGGTCAAACCCAACACTAAGTTGTGGCCCCATTACACTGAATCCGGCCACACAAGAAGTCACTAAACATGACGAACTTGTTGAATTAACGGCTTATGAATACCGCCTGCTTCATTATTTATTACTGCACGCCGGTGAAGTGATTTCCAAAACAGAACTGACCGACCACATCTATGAACAGGATCAGGATCGTGACAGTAATGTCATTGAAGTATTTGTAAAACGCTTACGTAGTAAACTGGATCCAGACAAACAGCTAAATCCGATAGAGACACTACGTGGTCGTGGTTACAGGCTTAACCTGCCCCGTGAAAGTCATTAATTTTTCTTTATCCAACCGGGTTCTTGTTGCTGTCAGTCTTGTTTTAACTGCGTTTCTTGGACTATCTGCGATCAGTCTTAATAATGCATTTAAAAGCAGCGCGGAGCTGGAACAGAAGAAACGTTTAAAGAACTACGTTTACACGCTGCTTACCGCAGCAGAAATTAATGATAAAGGTGAGTTAAAAATGACTCACGATCTGGCAGAACCTAAATTTTCTATTCCCAATTCCGGCTTGTATGCACAAATAACCAGTAGTGGGAAAATTGTCTGGCAATCCCCGTCCGCCATTGGCCATTTCTTGTCATTACCCTTTCAACCCGGACCATCCAATGAACATTACACCGTGGTGGATGTTGACGGAGGCATGAAATTGCAAAATCTGGCCTTTGGTATTGTCTGGGAAACCGAGACAGGTAAAGAACTGGACTACACCATTAATGTGGCTGAAGACATGTCGACGATAAAAGAGACAACAGCCAGTTTCCAACGTAGTTTATGGTACTGGTTAGGCGGTACGGGTCTCATGCTATTACTTGCACAATGGTTGATATTGAAGTGGAGCTTACGGCCATTACACGATGTTGCTAAGGATCTACATGCAATTGAAACCGGTGAACATCATCGTTTAAATGATGAATATCCACGTGAGCTAAAACAACTCACCAACAATATCAACGCGCTTTTAGATCACGAACAATCACGTCGTCAACGCTACAAAAATTCTCTTGCTGATTTGGCACACAGCCTTAAAACGCCTCTTTCCGTTTTTCGTGGTGAACTGGCCAATAATCATGATTTGCAGAGTCTTAAAAGCACGGGGTATGAACAACTGGACAGGATAAGTACCCTTGTCGATTACCAACTTCAACGTGCCTCTACCGAAGGTAAAAGTAGTTTACTCGCCCCTGTATCACTCGGTGAGATTATCCATAAAATTATCGGAAGTTTAGACAAAGTCTATAAAAACAAGGCTATACGTCATCAATGTGAGATTGAGCGTGATGCCTATATTCATGCTGATGAAGGTGATATGTATGAGCTTTTAGGCAATTTGCTGGAAAATGCATACAAATATTGCAAACATCAGGTGCATGTTATTGCCACAAGCTCAGGAAATATGGTCAAAATCCGTGTAGAAGATGATGGTGCTGGTATTCCGACACGTGCTGAAAGCTACATTATCAAACGCGGACACCGCATTGATACCCAAGCAGAGGGGCAAGGTATCGGCCTTGCCATTGTCAGCGATATTATTATGGCTTACGAAGGTAATATCCACCTTGAACGGGGCCGTTTAGGTGGCGCAAGTTTTATTGTGGAATTACCCCGAATTTAAGCTTGTTGCTGTGATTGTAAGTACTGGAATAATTGTCGTGCTGACTTCGGTGGTTTTTCTTGTTTCGCTTCACGTTGTGCATTTCTGACCAGCTGTCTGACATGCTGAACATCAAAGTCATCAAACTCAGCGATTAATTCAGCATAGACCTCATTTTCACCTGCCAGCAATCTATCTCGCCATTGCTCGATTTGATGAAACTGTTTTACCTGGCCCTGATGCGGCTGTTTTAACTGCTGTAACTTCTGACTTATCGCTTCATGGTCGCTATCAGCTATCAGACCACCGATATACCCAACCTGACGTTTCAAAGCACCTTTACTCATTGATTGTGCGCTGATAATTGCATCATAAAGATCTTCAGATAAGTCTAATTTTTGCAAATCTTTAGCTGACAGCTCTATTAATGAACGACCAAGATCTTTTAACGCATTAAGCTCTTGTTTTACCTGTGTTTTACTTTTTTCAAATTCCCAATCAGCTGGCCACTCTGCATCCTGATCATATTCAAACTCTGACATAAATGTTATTCACCTATTATCGTCACAATAATGCGACGGCGTTGTTGATGGGTACGATGTTCCCACAAATAAATTCCTTGCCAAATGCCTAAATCACACTGTGCCCCACTTATCGGAACAGTTAGATCTGGATTGGTTAAAACCGTACGAATATGGGCACTCATATCATCCGGTCCCTCATCCTGATGCCTGAACATCGGATCGCCATCTGGCACCAAATGCTGCATAAAGGTTTCAAGATCGTGACGCACATCTGGATCAGCGTTTTCACAGAGCATTAATGAAGCACTGGTGTGTTGAACAAAGACATGACAAGTACCTGTAGACACACCAGACTCTGCAACAAGTTCTTGTATATCAGGGGTGATATTAGTGGTACCTCGTCCGGGACTTTTAAATGTTAATGTGCGCTGAAAAACCATTAGCCGAGACCTGCTTCAAAGTGCATTTTCGCTTTACCATTATCAATAATGCTCCTGACATAATCTGCGGCTTCACGCTGAGACACCATGACGCCACAATGCCAAAGTATGATGGCAGCGCCATAGACAAGACTATCGTATGCAGGACCTTTTACGCCTGATAAAGCTTGCTGACCTTCATCAAGTGTGCGTTGGGCAGTGACATCATCATCCGTTTTAACACCTCTGGTATCTTGTTCAATACCAAACTCTTCAGGATCCAGTGTGCAAGCCTGTAATTTACCGTTTAACAAACGATGATTATTTGACGGCTCACGTAATGTCGGTACTAAACCTCCCTCAAGGCCTCTGGCGATAAAAGCGGAATTATAACCAAATGCCTCAGCTAACCAGCCCAGAATGTCCGGATATTCTTTATGCACAAAACCAATACCCAAATGTGTCTGTTTTTTTGCTTTTAATGGCATAATCATTTTTTCTAATGTCGCCAGACTCGGACGTTTAATCATTTGCGTGCGTAGTGTTTGTAATGCAAATAAGGCAGGACTTGCCTGAGCCTGATCTAAATAGGCCCAGCCAATCTGATTATTCATCACGGCGTCAGCCGCCTCGGCCGTCGATTTTTCAATATTGTAGCCAGCCAGTGATAAGACCTGAGCATGTGTAACACCAAACTTAGGGCCCATCTCGAACACCCCTTGTGACATGGTTGGTAAATCACAGGCAGCCAGAACGGCTGGCAAAAATGCAGTCATTGGGCAATGACGATTAAAGCCATTAAACGGGTCAGAAAAAATAAATAATTGGTCGACATCCACCGACTGGCACATAGTCATTGACTGGCATGCTCTGAGAATACCTAAGTTTTCTTCATTGGTCTCACGCTTCATTCGCATGGCAATGAAGAATATCGCGGCTCGAACAGGATCTGCATTGCCTGACAAAATCTCCATCATCACATCAAACGCTTCTTGCTCAGTCAGGTCTTTACTGAGATGAGGTCCGGTAGCGACTTTTTTAATAGCGTCTGCAAGTGCTGTCATCATTATTCCTGTATTAACCACTGTTGTAATGTTGCTTCATCAACCACTTCAATACCAAGTGATTCTGCTTTTGTCAGCTTTGAACCAGCGTCAGCGCCAGCAACCACATAATCTGTTTTTTTCGACACACTGCCAGCGACTTTTGCGCCAAGTGCCAACAACTTTTCTTTCGCTTCACTGCGGGATAAGGTCTGTAGCGTTCCGGTTAAAACAATTGTCTTACCACTTAGCGCAGTATTGGTTTGTTTTTTCTCTTCCGTTGGCCAGTGAATACCTACGCTCAACAGACGCTCAATCACCTCACGATTATGTGATTGCTGAAAAAATGTCTCAATATGATGGGCAACTACTGGCCCTACATCTTCAATCTCCATCAAACTTTCTGAAGACGCCTGCATCAGTTCTTCCAGCGACGAGTAATGTAATGCTAGAGCGCGTGCTGTGGCTTCACCGACTTCCCGAATGCCTAATGCATAAAGAAAGCGCTGGAATCGTGTTGCTTTAGCCGCATTCAGCGCATTAACCAGGTTTTCAGCAGATTTTTGTCCCATGCGTTCCAGACTGGCGATAGTATCGACATCCAGTAAAAACAAATCTGCCACATCCTTGATATGGCCTGAATCCACAAGTTGCTCAACCAACTTATCACCCAGACCATCAATATCTAATGCTTTTCTTGAGGCAAAATGTTTAATCGCTTCTTTACGCTGTGCCGCACAAAACAAACCACCGCTACAACGAGATACCGCTTCACCCTCTTCCCGCTCCACATCCGAGCCACAAATAGGACAAGCCGTTGGCATAACAAACTCACGTGCATCATCAGGGCGCTTACTGATAATTACTTTCACGACCTCAGGAATCACATCGCCGGCTCGTCGCACAATAACGGTATCACCGATGCGGACATCTTTACGGCGTATTTCATCTTCATTGTGAAGTGTCGCATTGGACACCGTAACACCACCGACAAACACCGGTTTCAATCGAGCTACAGGCGTTAATGCCCCTGTGCGACCGACCTGAATTTCAATATCTTCAACCGTGGTCATCTCTTCCTGTGCAGGAAATTTATAGGCAATAGCCCACCGTGGCGCCCGCGACACAAAACCAAGTCGTTCCTGCAATGCGGTGTCATCAACTTTAAACACCACACCATCGATATCATATTCAAGGTTATCCCGACGCAAGGCCAGGTCATCAATATATCGCTGGCAGGCTTCTAAGCCTTCTAGCACTTTTAGTTCAGGAGAAATACGACATCCCCAACCAGCAATCAATGTCATCGCTTCAGAATGACTGTTGGGGCGAGGCATACCTTCAATCACGCCGATACCATAGCAGTAAATTTCCAGCGGTCTGGATGCGGTAATCTTGGAATCCAGTTGTCTTAATGATCCGGCAGCTGCATTGCGAGGGTTCACGAACGGTTTTTTATTATTTGCCAACTGAGACTGGTTCAACTTTTCAAAGCCGGCCTTGGGCATAAAAATCTCGCCACGAATCTCAACAACCGCTGGAATATGCTCGCCTTGCAGCTTTAATGGCACCGAATTGATGGTGCGAACATTGGCCGTCACATCCTCTCCAGTTGTGCCATCACCGCGGGTTGCCGCCTGAACTAAAATACCGTTCTCATAACGAATACTGATAGCCAGGCCATCGAGTTTAGGCTCTGCTGCGTAAGTTTGGGCTTTATCAGTATTTAACCAGTCACGAACACGTTTATCAAAAGCACTTAGCTCTTGCTGGTCAAAGACATTATCTAAAGACAACATCGGAATCGAATGCTGAACTTCATCAAACTTATCCAGCGCCTGCCCCCCCACGCGCTGTGTGGGCGAATCAGCAGATAATAGCTGCGGATATTCGCTCTCTATCGCTTGTAGTTCACGAAATAAACGATCATATTCAGCATCCGGTACTTCGGGATTATCTAAAACGTAATACTGATAGCTGTAATGATTAAGAAGCTCACGTAACTCAGCAGCTCGCTGGGTAATATCAATTGAAGTAGTCATTCGACAGGTGATCACTTTCGGCTTGGACGGACATTTGGTATTCAAATATTTTGGTTCGCATCGCTTCTACGGCATCTTCACTCACCGGCTGACGGGTTTCGTCACAGAGAATGCCGCCCAGTGACTGGGTCATATTTCTTGCTGTGTCCAGTAGATCATCAAATAAAGCTAAACCATTTACTGGTGCCGGTAACCGTGCAAAGATCAATAAGCCTGGTGTCGACATAGAAACAAATTTATCAGGCAAAAGTGTGCCAGGATCGATGATATTGGCGACACTGAATAAAGACTGCTTTCGTGAACCTTGAGTGAAACGGTGATAGATCTGCATATCACCAAAATGTAAGTCCTGTGCTTCTAGAGCGGCTTTTACCGCTTTGCCAGAAAACATCGTGCTTGACTCAGCCATAATCGTGAATGCAATAACCATATCCCAGTCTTGTGCTGGCGCAGGTTCTGGTTTAGCTTTCTTAGCTGGTTTTTCTTGTTGTTCAGTCTGGCTTAGTGGCTCTGATACCACATTATCTTCTTCTGTCAGCGCTAATGGCTCATCAAATAAATCAATGTCTATTTCGCTTGATTCTGTTTCACTAAACGATGACGTGGAAGATGGTGACTGCTCATGCAACTCTTGCTCAAAAAGCGCGTCAAAGCGTTCTTTGAACTCTTCATCTTCGTCGTTATGAAGATCCAGTTCACGCTCGAATTCACTGGCACGTTGTTGACTTTTATGATGGGCATACCAACTAGCAGCGGCAAACGCGATAAGGATAACAATGATCAGGATAATTATTTCAGACACTTAATATAATCTTTCAGTTAAGAGATAATAGTCGTTTTATTTTATTACTTCAGAGAGCAACCATGTCTACACAGCCAAGCAAACAATTAGAAACTTTCGATAATGCAACACCGGACCGCGATTATACCATTCACATCGAAACATCTGAATTTACCTGTCTGTGTCCTAAGACAGGACAACCTGATTTTGCCACAATCAAACTCGACTATGTTCCAGATGAAAAATGTGTTGAATTAAAGGCTTTCAAACTTTATATGTGGTCATACCGCGATCAGGGCGCATTCCACGAGAAAGTGACCAACACTATCCTGGATGATCTGGTGGCAGTATGTCAGCCCAGATTTATGCGTATAACAGGTATATTCAACGTGCGTGGTGGTGTCTATACCACAGTGGTCGCGGAGTATCGTAAAGAAGGCTGGGTAGCACCAGAGCCTGTCACCCTCCCTTAAATTATTATCCAGCGGCATCGGTATTGACTGATGCCGCTTTCTTAATCATCAAGCTATTTATGGTTAAGCCACTACTGCAACACTGAATGAGGCACTTATGCTAAAAATGATCCAAGGCGCACGTTACTTAATTCAGGGCTTCAGTTTAATTAATCAGCCCGGTATCAGACGCTTTGCTTATTTACCAATGCTGATAAATACCTTGTTATTCAGTGGCGCTATCTGGTTTGGTTTATCTCATTTCGAAGGCTGGCTTGAGGCACTGATGCCAAACTGGTTACCGGCATGGTTAGAAAGTGCGCTGACCTGGATCATCTGGCCACTTTTTGTGATCTTATTGGCCTTAATTGTATTTTTTACGTTTTCTATTATCGCCAATATACTCGCGGCACCGTTCAACGGTATTCTGGCAGAGATGGTTGAAAAGCAGGTTTCAGGGGCAAGCCCGCCAGATATGCCATGGACACAGGTCATTAAAGACACGCCTAAAATGGTGATGAATGAACTGCGTAAAACGGCTTATTTATTGCGTTGGATGTTGCCTTTATTATTACTCTCGTGGATTCCAGGCTTGAACCTTATCGCGCCGGTTTTATGGTTTTTCTTATCAAGCTGGACATTGGCGCTGGATTATCATGATTATCCGATGGGCAATCATTTATTGGGTTTTAAAGAACAGCGCGAAAAACTTCGTCAGCATCGCAGTCTGGCACTGGGATTTGGTTTTGCCACGCTAATCGCTACTATGATTCCTATTGTTAACTTTTTAGTCATTCCCGCAGCAGTTGCTGGCGCTACAATGTTGTATGTGGAAAACCTGAAAACCTGATCAGGAAAGTCGCTGAACCAGCTCATCCAGCAAGGCTTCAATATCCCACTCACATGAGCCACAGCCTGAGACAGCGCCTGTTTTGCGTGAGATTGTATCGATATCGATAATACCCTGCTCAAACAGACTTTCTATCTTCGCCCTCGTGGTGCCACTGCAATCACAAATGATGTCATCCGGACGAGTTTGGCTATCATCCACCATTTTTTACCCTTAAATTTATATAAATTTCACTATCAGATTAATCATTAACCACAACGCTGTCAGCAGCAGCATGACGGACATGATTTGATGACCTTTTTGTAATGGCAAAAAATGCTGCTGCACAAGATTGGCAAGATAAACATAAGTTAATTTTACCGAAGCTACTGATACAGCAGTAGTAATTAACAATATCAGTGATGAAGATAATGTGATTTCGTTGTTATTGATAAAAACCGGTAGAATGCCAAGATAAAAAACAATAGCCTTATAATCGACCGCGGTTAACGTAAACCCTGCAACAAAACTCGCCCATGTGCTGTGTTTATTATGTGCTGACGAGAGAGTATCAAGTTTGCCTGCTCGCCAAAGCTGATAGCTGAATATCAGTAATATCAGCGCTGCCATTATTTGTACTAACGGCCAATATTGTTCTAACCACATTGCCACCACGGCCAGTCCAAAAATAGCTAATAACAAATACAGCAAATCTGCCAGAACGATGCCAAAACTCAACATTACACCGTGTTTCGCGCCACACGATAATGTTCTGGATACAACCAACATAACACTGGCACTCGGCAAGGCTGCCATGACAGCGAGCATTAAAAATAAGACGATAACATCAGATAAGGTCATTAGCTGATTACACTTCTATAAAAAAGCCCCGACTATTTTGTCGAGGCTTATTCATCATTCACGTTTAATTATGCTGGTTCATGGTGTCAGATTGATATGCGTACCAAACAAACCAACTAAGCCAATAATAATCAGGTAAATGGCAACAATATAATTCAGCAGACGTGGTACCAGTAGAATTAAAATGCCGGCAATCAGTGAAATCAGTGGGGTTAAAGCTAATGTCATTTGTCTCTCCTTGTCATTGGAACAATGGAGTATGCCTGTAGAGTCTATTTACTGGCAACTTCAGACTTATCATCCGCTAATAACCAGCCCTGCTCTGTTGCAAATGCAATCTTCTCACTAATCCATTGATGCAGTTCAGGAAATGTCGCTGCAATAAAGGCATGAGCAGTGTGTACTTGCGAGGCCTTTATTTGATGTAATTTCCAGGTTTTACCTTCAGCAGCAATATTCAATAAAAAAGGCAAAAGCCGATCCACCGCCTTCATCAATTTTGCTTCAGTGCTATCACCAAACTCCTGCTCATCCCAGACGGTAAGCAGGTCTTGGATACCATTACCTTGATGCTTGGCAAAGCGTTCCACACACTGTCGTTCCGCCTGATTTGCCGTATCTCTTTGCGCCGAATACAGAAACGTATCGCCGGCATCAACTTCACCTAAATCATGAACCAGCGCATATTGCAGTAATTTCGCCATATCTATATCTAACTGAAAATGCGCAGCCAAGCTCCAGCACGCCATGGCCAGATGCCAGGAATGCTCTGCAGAGTTTTCAAGACGTTCACCACCGGTAATATAACTACGACGATTAATATGCTTTAGCGCATCCAGCTCCATTAAAAAATCGGTCATCTGCTGCGTATCTGTCATATCTCTCTTCCAAGCCAACACGGTTTCATTGTTCTAGACTCACTCAACAGCATCTGCAGCCAATTTTTTTGCTGCATTTAAATCAGTTTTGCCTGTACCCAGTTTGGGGATCTCCTCTACATAGAACAGTTTGCTGGGCTGCATTAACGGTGATAATTGTTCACTGATCGCCTGTTTTATCTCAGACTCCGCTTGTTCCTGGGTGTATAGCAACACGACTTTTTCACCTTTTTTATCATCGGCGACCGTGGTGGCTAGTATTTCCACCTCTTCGTTGATATATGACTTTAGTGCTGATTCGATGGCGCCAAGGCTAATCATTTCTCCACCGACCTTAGCGAAACGAGAATAACGATCCACAATCACCAGGAAACCATCTTCATCAAGATGCCCTTTATCACCAGTGTGATACCAACGTACGCCATCCTGCTCAGTAATCACTGCTTCAGTCTTTTCAGGATCATTAAGATAAGCCATCATCACTTGATTACCGCCAATCAGAATTAAACCATCTTCACCCGCTGCTAAATCTTCAAATGTATCAGGATTAACAATTCTGAAACGTGTACCAGGCAGAGGCATGCCGACGGTACCCAACTTACTGCCCACCTGTGTTGTTAGAGTATCAGGCGCCAGCTTATCTGGAATATTCACACTTGCCACGGGTGTAGTTTCCGTTGCACCGTAACCTTCGTAGATGGTTTTATTAAATTTAATTTTAAAGCTGTCACGCACATCTGGATTCAGTTTTTCGGCACCGGAGACAACAATACGTAAAGACTCCAACATTAACGGTTCCACTTTACGGTTACGCACATACATACGAAGAAATGTTGATGTACCACACAGAATCGTGCCACGGAAAGTCGCGATGCCTTTGGCAATATTTCTGACATCGGTTGGGTCCGGGTGACAAATCACTGGTAGTGACTCGACCAGTGGTAATAAGGTGGTCACGGTTAAGCCAAAAGCATGAAACAGCGGCAAAACAGACATAACCACATCATCACGTTCTGTATTAAGAACATCCGCTACCTGTTTGATATTACTGATAACATTTCGGTGCGACAGTAAGACACCTTTCGGCGACCCTTCACTGCCGGATGAAAATAGAATCACCGCAGGATCTTCTGCTTTTACCGCGGTCATATAACGCGCTTTGATAACTTCCAGCGGCATTAAACGGACAAAAATCATCATGCTGATGAAGTCACGCTTTTTAATATTCTGACGTAAATCTTCCATATAGAGCAGATTTTTCGCCTTATCTATAAGGCTCGCATCAAACCCTTTATTACTGAGTTTTTCCACAAATTTTCTGGAAGTAATAATCGTGTTGATATCGGCTTTTTCGATGGCTGCAGCCAGCGCCTCAGCAGATGCGGTAAAGTTGAGATTGACCAGCGTTTTTCCCTTCAACAAACTGGCAATATTGGCAATAACACCCGCACTGGAGCTTGGCATTAAAATGCCGATATTTTGGTGGCAGTCAGCAGGAATCTGTTTAGAAAATAAAATCGACGCACTCAGCATTCTGTGACCACTCATCGTAGAGCCTATGATGTCTGCGGCGGCCATTTCACTGCCCTGACGTTTTAAACCTTTGATAATGGCTTCAGGTAATGGCTCCAAGGTTTCGGTATAACTCGTCCATGCATCTACCGAAAGTTGTAAAACGGCTTGTTTGACCGCAAACCGATCTGAATTTATGGCGAGTGGTTCGCCAAAAGCCACAATTAAATCTGAAAAAGACTGTTTACTACGCAGTGTTTTTAAACGATCACTTGAGCGGGAAAAACGACTTCCCCATAAACCACGAAGATAAAAAGGCACAATTACCGCATTGGCGTCTGCTGCAGCGACTTCAAAGCCACGCTGAAACTCGCCCAAATGACCATTACGACTGATCGCACCTTCCGGGAATAAACACACGACTTCACCGTTATTTAAACTTTCCCGTACCGCATCAAGTGCTTGTTTACTGCCCCCTGTACCAACAGGAATAATATTAAAGAACTCAAAGATAAAACGCAGATACCAGCGTTCATATATCGATTTTGCCATGACAAAGCGAAGCGGACGTGGGCTTGCCATTTGTACAATCGCCCAGTCGATCCAGCTGATATGGTTACCCAGCATCAATACACCACCACTGGCGGGAATACGTTCCATATTGAGTACTGTCAGACGGTAACGTAATGAAAACACCAATGAGACAACAAGACGTGCCAGTGACTGAGGTAATTGCGTAATAGTGTAGACAGCACCAATTAGAGCCACCGCCAACAAAATGGCAAAAATGCCCAGACTGTTCATACCCGCATAAGCAGCTAGCATCGTCAGGATCAGAAATAACAACATGGCAATGTTTTGCACAAAGTTATTCCCTGCCAGGATACGGCCCATCTGACCCGCTTTGGCATGATATTGAATCAAAGCATTCAGTGGCACCAGATAAAGTCCACCAAATACCCCGAGTAAAAAGAAGTTAATGGCCTGTAAAAATGGCGTGATAGCAAAGCTGACAAAGGCGACTGTTAATGCAACCCCCATTGCACCCACTGGAATAAGCCCGGTTTCAATATAATTTGACGATACTTTACCGGCCATAAATGCCCCAATCACAATCCCGATACCGGCAAAAGCCATCGTGCCTTGAATAATAATGGTGTTGTCAATGCCAGCAATATCTTTAGCAAAAGCCGGAAAGGTAGCCAGCATAACCTGACATAAAGACCAGAACACAGCCAGACCAATCACCGATCGAAAGATCACCTGGTTACTGGACAACTCTTTCATAATAGTAATGGCGGAACGACCACTAAGATAAGCTTTAGTATCGAATTCATGCTCTTTTCTGATGCTAGATTTTTGCTCGAGCTTTAATGTCGCGAACCACTCTATTGTGGATAAAAGCACTAAAATCCAGCCCAGCGATGCAATCAACGGCAAAATATCCTGAGGCTGACGATAATAATGATTGCTCAATAAAGACTCGAAGCCAAAACTAAATGCCAGTGTCCCCAGCAAAATTGCTGTTGTCGTCACCGCCTGAATCACACCATTGCCTGAGGCAAGCTGTTTTACACCGACCAGTTCTTTTATATAGCCATACTTGGCTGGAGAATAAATCGCACTTTGAATAGACAATGCCAGTGTCATTAAAAAGGCAGCCCAGAACCAGCCTAGATAATAAAAAATCGTAATCAAAACAGTGGCAACGATGGCGGATAAGGCGCTGTATTGCATCACTTTATTTTTAGGATATTTATCAGAAAGAAACGATGATGGGGTCATCATCAGTATAAACGGTAACAGGATTAAGGCATTGACCAATGCTGAGAGCATGATTTGCACATCACCGTCATAGGTTTTAAAAATAGTGTTTTGTATCAGTATTTTATGCCCAAGATCGACAAAGGCATTCAAAAAAGCAATCAAACTGAATAACAAGAATCCCTTGATAGCAAATAGCGCTCGCATGCATAGTCCTTTTGGTGAATCATCAATGACAGGCAACACGATACAACAGCCATTTACTATTAGGGAAGTGCAGCAGTTAGATCCTGCCACTAGATAAACGATAGTTAGCTGAGAGAGTATCGTTTATCACTTTATTGAAAAACTGATTGAAAAAACACAAAGCGGCGGAGAAAAAATGACCGAACTCAAGACCTTTGTTTATCGTGATAAACGCCATATCTTTTTGTTATTAATTATCTGTTTTGCTGCCTGGGGCGTGGCTGCCCGCTAGTTAAAGTGTTCAGCAAAGTCTATGTCATGAGTCAGGAGAACCGGCTTTGGTCTTGTTTGCGTATCATGGCACCTACTTTTGTCTCGCCTTCCCCACTGGGTGTTTTTTAATTGTCGCCACCTATGGTTATTTTGATCTTAAAAGTCCGCGTAGATAAAACAAACCAACTCCGTTGCTAATACTAAATTAACCATTTTCATAGCGACCGTTAAAACTGACAAAATTAGTTTTTACAGGCCGATGGAATAGCATTAAACTTGTCGCGCTTGTCTGAACGATGGCTGAAATGTTCAAAGCAGAAGTAGTAAGGTCCCACATCTCGATTTGTCTATTAGCAAATTCCAATTTTGGCATCACTTCTGTGATAACAATGCTGTCTCACAGCGATCATATTTTGTGGCTATGTGATCGGGAACAAATTGCCTGACTTTAGCTCTACACACCATTGATTCAGTCAATATTTAAGTACTGTTCTCACAGTAGCGCTAATGCGTTTGCTCTGAAAACAGATCTTAAAATTTAAAAATTTGGAGCAACCCATGAACGCTTGGTATTTCCTCTGCTTTTTATCGGCGGTGTCGGTATTTATTGCTTTTGCTAATCAATATCTACTGAGGTTGCAAACGACTATTGCTATCACCACTGGCTCAGTAGCCATGTCACTTCTGTTGATGGCATTAATTAAATTTGGTGGTAATGATCTGGCTGCATCCATCAGCGAAGCGTTTCAGGGATTAAACTTTAACCTTTTGTTATTAAAAGGGATGTTAGGCTTTCTTCTATTTGCTGGCGCCCTGGAAATTGACTTACATCTGCTTCGTCAGCAACGCTGGGAAATCACCATCATGGCGTTGTTCTCCACCCTACTTTCTACCGTACTGATTGGTTATGCCAGTTTCTGGGTATTAGGTCTGTTAGGTTGGAACCTGCCACTAATTTATTGCATGTTATTCGGCGCATTAATCAGCCCGACCGATCCGATAGCCGTACTGGCGATTATCAAAAAGATGAACGCACCGGAAAAAATATCCGTGCAGGTAGAAGGTGAATCGCTGTTTAACGACGGTGTCGGTCTGGTCGTTTTTACCACTATCTTTGCTTTAGCGTTCTCAGGTGCTGAACCTACCTTTTCTGGGGTAGCAGAGCTGTTTTTGGTGGATGCGGTTGGCGGTATCGTATTTGGCGCTGTGCTGGCCTTTGTAGCTCACTGGTGTATCTGTCGTAGTAATGATTCCAGTATTGAACTGCTAATTACTTTATGTATTCCAAGTGCAGGTTATGCATTAGCCAATGTGATTGATGTCTCAGGACCTCTAGCCATGGTGGTGAGTGGTATTGTTATCGGCAATATCACCCGTACCGTCGGTTTCTCGGAACATAGTCAGTTTACCTTGTCACACTTCTGGCACACGGTAGATGCATTCCTAAATGCGCTTCTTTTTCTGTTAATCGGCCTGATGTTAGTAATTCTGCCAGTTAGCTGGACAGAAATCGGCCTGGGACTGGTGATGATTCCTTTGGTTCTTCTGGCCCGTTTTGCTAGCGTCGCTATACCTTATATTGGTTTTAAACGCTTCAGAACCTACGACGCACACGCTATTAAAATCCTGACTTGGGGAGGCTTGCGTGGCGGTCTGGCACTGGCCATGGCAGCCTCTATTCCAAAAGAAGTTTTATTTGTGAATGGTGTCGATTACCACACCCTCTTATTGATGATGACCTATGTTGTGGTGATTTTCTCAATCGTTGTTCAGGGTTCAACCATTGCACCACTGATTAAACGTAGTATTGAAGCTCAGAAATCAGCATAGAGAAATAAACGGCATGGCTAACATGTCATGTCGTTTTTTCTGACTGCAGCCATCTCATTTTTTCTGACACCATGCTTTCATATAATCAATAAATGCCCGGGCTTTGCTCGATAAATACATAGTGGGCAAATACATCGCATAGATATTTGCCCCCGGCGTTTCATACTCTTCTAGCACCGCTTCTAACTGTCCTGATGCGATAGCTTTATCGACGGTATAGGACGTCAACATAATGACCCCCATGCCACCAATAGCGGCTTCCAACATCGCATCGGTGTTATTGACATTAAACCGCCCTTTGACCTCAACCGTTTCTATTTCCGTGTTTTTTTCAAAAATCCAATGGTTATAAGTTGGATTGGGGGTATAAACAATGGCTTGATGCGCTGCCAAATCTGCCGGTACCTTTGGTTTGCCAAACTTCTGCCAATACGCGGGTGATGCACAAACAACGCGATGTGTTGTGCTAAGGAGTTTAGCCACATACAGTGGCGGCGGCTCTCGAGTTAAACGAATAGCAATATCGTAACCTTCATCGGCCAAATCAACCGTTCTGTCACTAACATCCATTTCAACAGACACTTCAGGATATTCATCTAGAAAACCTGGAATCGCTTCAGCCACCTGATGTGATCCAAAGGTAACCGGTGCTGTAATGCGTAATAAACCACGGGGCGTATCGTTTAAATACGTCACTGCCGCCTCAGCTTCATGAGCTACCGATATTACTTTACGGCAATGGTGATAAAAAATACGGCCTTCTTCAGTCAAACTTAACCGGCGTGTTGATCGGAATAACAGTCTTGCCCCAAGTTCTTTTTCCAATGCTGTAATTCTTTTGCTTACTACAGGTGTTGAAATACCTAGTTGTTTTGCTGCAGCAGTAAATCCACCTGCATCAATTACAGCGCCAAAGATCACCATATCATCCAGCGATTGCATAACCATTCCTAAATATTCAGAAACAATAATTTTCTAAAAACAGCAATTATAGATTTATAGGAAAAAGTTACAATAACACCACGGTAAAAAAGGATCGAGTGATGGATACAAAAAATATGAGCTGGGGGATTGTGATGCTGCTTGCTGCCACACTTTCATGGGGTGGAATGTTTCCTATCGCTAAGCCTGCTTTAGAGATTATTGATCCCTACTACATCACGCTGATTCGTTATGGAATTGCTGCTGTGCTTTTTGTCGTCATCTTATGGTGTGTTGAAGGCAAACAAGCATTTCGGCTTCATAACAGATTATTACCATTACTTTTTCTCGGTACATTAGGGTTTGCAGGATTCAATCTGCTGGCGTTTACCGGACTCACACACTCTAAACCAGAACATGGCGCCGTCATTATTGCCATGATGCCGATGATAACGGTTTTACTTAGCTGGTTTCTAAAAGGCCATAAACCCCATACGTTTACCTTAGTGACAATTATGGCTGCATTTCTAGGTGTGTTTTTGGTGATAACCAGTGGTCACCCACAACAAGCCTTTGCTGGGGGTAAGTTGGAATGGGATTTGTTATTCCTCAGCGGAGCTATCTGCTGGGTCGCTTACACGATGGGAGCAGAACGCTTCCCAGACTGGTCTCCGCTTCGTTACACCACCATTACCTGTGTATTGGGTGCCATTGCCATCGGTATCATCACGTTTGTACTAACCATGAATCATGATATTCATACACCCACCTTGGCAACACTTGGTGAGCTTCATTGGACAATCGCTTATTTGGTCATTATGGGGGCATTAATTGCCGTCTTAAGCTGGAATGCGGGCATTAAATTACTCGGTCCAGTAAATGGTGTTTTATTTATTAATTTTGTCCCTATTACCGCATTTACCATTGGGGTAATCAATGGTCGCTCATTTAGTCATGCAGAAATACTTGGAGCAGCCATCGTGATAACGGCATTAATTTCAAACAATCTGTTTTTACGCTACAGGCAACAAATGACACTCGTTAAGAGTTAGCCATATCGAGTTAGCATCTCCTGTTGATAAGACTGTTTGAGCAGATCCATGAAGTGTTTAAAAAATGGTTGAAAATCAGAAAATATGGCTTTGTTTTTGTTTTCAGCCATCGCATCACTGAGTAACTTCAAGCCCAGTGCAAATGACGCCGCAGACTCTGTAGTAAAGTCTCCCCGCTTTTGCAGGCATTCAGCCATCATCAATAACTCATCCTGACTATCGATATGAAATGACAGCGGTGAGGCAACATAGATATTTGTTTCTTGATTCGTCACAGATTGTAATGTGACCCTCATCGGCTTTTTCATTAGCAATGACTCCTCTTGGCCAAAATGGATAACGACGAGCCAGTTACAGTCAGCATTGAAGGCGTCTCATCGTTGCCAAAGAGTATTACTGATATAGAGTTAAAGCTGAGTTAATGAGCGTGTAAAACTATGCAAAGATATGACAATGAAATTCAACCCAGTCGCATACGCAGCTACCGGGTTGAATTATTAAACTTATTTTGCTTCTTTTTTAAGGCGTTCCGCTTCAGCTTTAATCATCGCCTCTAACTCACCGATATGAGCTTGTACTCGTTTAGCACCGATTTCACCGCCTTGGCGCATCAGCTGAGGCATCAATTTAATCGCTTTTTGCCCTGTTTTACTGCCATAAAAATCACGGATATCTTTTAACTCTTGTGCGGTAAACGCGTCGGCATAAATTCGAATAATGTCAGGCTTTAAGCTTTCATAACTCATATACTTTTTGAAAAACGTCAACATCACCGAACGAAATGGCGCCAATGATGGGTTATTGTTAATTTGCACATCCAGCATCTGTTCCATTGACTGCTCTAATGCTGACTTCATGCCGACCGCTTCCATCAGTTCAGCCGCTTCTTTTTCTGATGCCGTATCAGCGAGGGTTATCTGACTGGCAGCTAACAGTAATGCCAGAGCAAAAAATTGAATAAATTTCATTTCATCTCCATAGGGTATTAAAAGTAAATGTTGGTCTAATCAAATAAGGTAGGTCGATCAGGATTACACACAAACTCCCAAGCATGATGAATATCAGTGGCAATCACTCTACCTTTGGATAAGGGTGGCAAATCATCAATCGAAAAATAGCCCACATCAGCCGTTTCCATCCCAGCTTTTATTTCTTGCTCCGGCAGCGCTTCACATAAGAAAAAAAGCTTGTAAAAATCACGGATGTCCGGTGTATATTCACCTTTAGCTTTATGTCTGACTGCATATAAATGTGACGCTTTGACAATAATTCCGGCCTCTTCAAACACTTCTTTTTCGGTATTCTCAGCTGCCGATAGACCTAAATCAGCATAACCACCGGGTAAACTCCACAAACCGTCAATCTTTTCTTTCACTAGTAATACACGTTTATCTTTGAATACGACGCCTCTAACATCAATTTTTGGTGTAATGTAACCGCCATCATCGACATCAGGGCGAAATAAATTTTCAATCGCGGTTAAGGGTGTATTAGCTAATGAAGCCAACAGTTGCTGAGCTAGTGTTGAAATATCCTGATAGCGTTCAAGATCATATTCGTTATGACTAAATTCACGTCCTGTCTCTGCAATAGCATGTATGCGCTTTACCGCTTGCAGCCAAATGTTTTCCATTTTTTCTTCCTCGCATCATAAGAGTTTAACGTCGATACGACTCATTTCTTTTTAGCCACCAGAAGGTATACCAAAAACAAATACGCTAAAACACATTATCGAAATCAACGCAAAAAAACGACTTTGCCAGGTCTGTTTTTGCTGATGCGCAACAATAGAAGCCACCAGACTTTGCAGAAAATAAAATAATGCAAACGCACGAGAAGCATAAGCAATGATTTCATTCACATTGGTTGCCCAGGTAAGCATGATCGTGACAACCATAATAATCAGATAAACATATCGAATAGATAGCTTGTGCTGCACAATATCCTGCAGCAAACCACCGGCACCTGAGGTATCGGCAACCGCGGCGCTGAACTGACTACCCACAGCAGCAATAGAAATTAATATTGGCAAAACCACAGCAACAGGTAGCATGATGTTAGTGATAGCTGTCACATCGGCATCCAGTCCGGAGTGGAATAGCACGGTCGACAGACTGATAAACAACACATAAATCACGGCAGAGATAATTTGAGCCCTACGCATGGTTTGAATTCTTTCATCTGCTGAATGCTCATCTTGCAAATAACGTGAAGTTTCGAAGCCCTGAACCACGATCAATAAGCCCAGTAATACCCGAAAGTCATGCAGATTTATCTCTGAGGACATATCAGGTAACCGCCACTCGCCGCCCAGAAGTAAATGTATATTGTATGCACATAATGCAAACAGAAGCCCGACAATCATTCCCAGGTTTAGACTCACAGCATAGGTTTCGATTTTCTCCAACTCGTCTAACCCACGCCACATGCCAATACCGCCAATCGCTACTAACAGAGCCGTGGTAATGATATTGGCATAAACATCACCACTTACACCAACAGCATTTAATACAAAAGCAGCAAGCAACTGTAAATAATAAGTCACGGAAATAAAGTAGGCGACAGCCAGTACAATTCTCGACAAAAAAGCAACGTTTTGTGCGGTTCCCTGCTGATGTTCTATCGGTTCAAAGTGACGAATATTAAAACGAATAGCATGTCCAACGGCACAAGCTATAAGCAATAATGCCACAATACATAAGACAGCATAGTTGCCTACCGTATTTGCCAGTAGTGGTGCGCTAATAAGGAAACCACTCCCCATGATGGATGCCAGCGGCGTGACTGTTGCTTTCCATGATGAGGACTGCTTTAAGCGTTTAGAAAAAGCCAGATAAGCTGCTACAGCTAAGGCAATAACAATAATGACAGTATTCAAAACTACTGAAGACTGCATTTATGGGCGTTCAGCAAACTGAGGGACGTCATCACAAATTTGATGCCAAGATGCTTTTGAACTCACAAAGATATGGGCTTGTGGTTTGATATCGACTGCCGTATCGAGTGTGCCTAAACGTAACCGTATAATTTCAGGCATGGTGCTACGTTTACTATAAAGCTGTGAACCACAGAGCTGACAAAACACCCGGAAAACACCCGGTGAAGATTCATATTCGGCTATCGCCTTTTCGCCAGTGTTAAGGTGAAACTTGTTACTCTCTACAGCCGCATTAATCGCATAAGCAGAGCCACTGGCTTTTCGACAATTTTGGCAATGACAGATCATCGTGGGTCCGAGTTCACTATCAATCTCATACTGAACAGACTGACACAAACAACTGCCTTTCAACATACCTACCTCATAACAAATGTGAATAATGGCAACTATAATTTCACGTTAACCATGAATGACTGTGGTCATTCTGGAGAAAGCTTACACGATCATCCCCTTTTTCTGAATGCGCGATTTTCAATAATTCTTAATTGGTATGGATATATTTCGTATTTCATTACTCCAACACACAATCCTTCTTACTTTATGGTTTCAAAAGGAGATATGTATGATGAGATTGATTGTCACCTTATGTGTGACTGTTTTGTTTATGCCTCTGGTGCAAGCCGATGTCGCAGAAACACAGTTAGAGAACGAGGCATTACAGATAGATCATCAAACCTTCAGGCAAGAAGTGGTTCGTTATGTGCGTAGCATAGCCATCAAAAATGAAGATAATTCAACCAAAACAGCACTCACTCAATTAGAAAAAGAATGGAATAACCATTATCAGCAAACGCATTGGCGTGTTCACATTGTCAGTTATCACGAAGGTAACGTGTTTGGTGAAGGCAGTGCATCGGGAGTCTCACTGACAGAAGCACTGCAGCAAGCCACACAAGCATCGTTATCCAATACGGTTATCACGTCTAAAACCGATCTGAATGACTATTATTTCAAAGTGAGTTTCGACTATCACCCAGATCACGTTTATGCCATGGTAAATAATGAAGACAACGCTTATGAGATCCAGGGTGATCGTGTCATCGTTCGTCATGTAGATAGAGAACGCATTGAGAATCAAATAAAGCAAAGTAAAGCGTATTTATTACGTGCAATCAATAATGACTATTCCGGTATCTTCAAGTTTTATGACGCCGAGCATGATACATCTGAGAAACTGCTGCGAACCACCTACTCAGCGACAACGTTAAATACCTTAATACGTCTAAATCAACACCAGAAAGATATCGAATTGCAATCCTACTTTGAAGGCATGGCACAGTTTCTACTCGACAGACAGTTAACATCCGGCCCCAATGCAGGGGGATTTGATTATGGTGTCGATCCTGAAACTAATGAAGAAACCTGTCGTATTGTTGTTGGTACCACATCTAAAACGATCTTCACCCTGTTGTTGCTCCACAATATGACACCTGATGAAGAGAAATACCTGCAATCCGCGCAATCGGCTGGCAATTGGCTACTAAAGATGATCAATGATGACGGCACTGTGACACCGGTTGCTCAATGCGAAGATGATAAGTGGAGCTACAACAACAAACAGTCCATTCTTTATTCCGGTCAGGTGGTATCTGCCCTCTCTCGTCTCTACGCCATAACTAAGGACCAACGCTATTTAGAGGGTGCCAAACAAGTGGCCAGCCAGTTAATTCGTGAGGTCGGCCTGCATGGCGCACTGGTCGGCGATGAATATCGTCCGGCTAATTCCATATCATCCAGTTGGATAATGATGGCTTTAATCGATCTGGCTAAAGTTGATCCCACGCCCGTTTACATAAAAACTATTTTACAAATTGGCGACGTACTATTACAGCGACAGATCAACCAGCCTGACGATGCCTATAATCATGGTCGCTACCTCGATGCCATGACAACCAGCGGTAATGGCTGGATCAATGAAGTCATGGGAGAAATGGTACCTTTCTGTGAACAACAGAAATTAGGTGACTGTGATCAGTATCGTGATGCTATGCGTAAATCCAGTCGCTGGTTATTACAAAACACCTATAACGAAAACAATACCTACAATATTACTAATCCCAAACAGGCTATAGGTGGTTTTATCAATAACTTCAGTAGCCAGAAAGTAAGAACGGACGCCGTTTGCCATGGCTTAAACGGCTTATTAAGTATGTTGGACAACGAGCCTGATGATAAAGATGTTTTTATCGGTTTACCTGAACGTCCACTAACAGAACTGTTACCGTTATTACGCGCTGGTGAATATAATTAATGGGCCAATAGCCTGCGCAGGTCAATCAAATACTGGCCGCCTTTATATAACTATCCCACTATGTCACACATAAAAAAAGCAGATGTTAAACATCTGCTTTTTTATTGTTAAGGATTATGTAAATCCCGCTCATTTTGCGGTGGCGGAGTCCATTGATAAATCCAGGTTTCCGTTAGAGGCTGACCTCCGGCTTCAAGGTAAACTCGCAGATTGATGGGATCTGTACTGTTATCGGGTGGCACCACATCAAACATGGCCCGGTATCCATCAATTGCATGCTGAGGCCGAGCTGAGGTAATTTCCACTTTACCCGCAGAAGTCGTAATGACAGGTTTCACTTGGGCATCATCAGCTAACATTGGCAAACTGCCACCGGCAAAATCGATGACAAATCGTTTACTGTAATACTCACGATGTTGACCTATTACGCCACCAATGCCGGTAAACGTATCTACCACTTTGGCACGTTCAGGTTCAACTGGCGGCACACCACCCCAATACATTTTATAGCTATAAAGTAATTCTTCACCTGGTTTCACCGGTTTGTCTGGGTTCCAGAAAGCCACAATATTATCGAAGGTTTCATCCAGAGTCGGGATCTCAACTAACTGCACTGAACCTTTCCCCCAATTGCCTTCCGGCTCAATCCATAGACTGGGTCTGCGGTCATAAAACACCCCATCATCCTGATAGTGATCAAATTTGCGATCACGTTGCATCAGGCCAAATCCTTTTGGATTATTGTCGGCATAGGCATTAAATCTCAGATTACGTGGATTTGTCAGCGGACGCCAAATCCACTCGCCATTGCCCATATGAATGGATAAGCCATCGGAGTCATGAATTTCAGGTCGCCAGTCCCAGTCAGTACGTTTATCGTTCTCACCGATCATGTACATACTGGTTAACGGTGCGATACCTAAACGTTCAATTGCTTTACGCGGATAAAGCGCGGCATCCACTTTCACCTTCAGCCGATCACCTGGTTGAATATCAAAACGATAGGCCCCTGTCACACTTTCAGAATCCAGAAGTGCGTAGACAGTGGTGATATCACTGCCCGGCTTTGGCTGCTCCAACCAAAAATGGGTAAACATCGGAAATTCTTCAGGTCGAGGCATCGCCGTATCCACCGCCAGTCCACGTGCAGATAAACCGTACTGCATTTCTTTACCCACGGCACGAAAGTAGCTGGCCCCCAGAAAAGCAATCACGTCCCGTTTCCAGTCAGTATGAAATTGCATTCTAAATCCGGCGTAACCTAAGTCTTCAGGTAATTTCTTACCATCAATCCCTGTTTTGCCATAATCAAACATTTTAGATGAGTACTCAATCGGCGTTGTTTTGCCATCTTTTAGTTCTGAGATATGTACTGGCGTATCAAAATACAGACCTAAATGAAAAAGCTCCGCACGAAACTCACTATCATCATTTCGCCAAAGTGCCTTATCTTTTTTAAACTGTAATTGCTGATAATCATCCCAGCTCATACCTTTAATGCTTTTGGGTAACTCGCCTTTGTGGCTGATATAGGCTTTTTCAGATAATGCTCTGGCATAGCCTTTTAACCAGGCATAGCTGAATTTCTCACCTGCCGGTGGCGACACAGGATCAGTAATGGCATAACTGAGCTGACTGGTGGCCAGGCCGATAGCGAATGCACAACCAATAGCAATATGCCTTAGCAAGCTAGATGATGTACTGACATGACTCAAACTAGGTTTATCATTTTTCTTAAGGATTAGGTTCAATTCCATAAACTCACTCTGATTAAAATACTTGCTGACAAACATGCAAATTGATTGCTGTTGACTATTTTTACCGAGCCGAAGGCTCTATATAGTTAGATAATTCAATAAGGTTGCCATCTGGATCATAAAGATAAACAGATTCAATAGCGCCCTGAGCACCTGTCCTCATCACCGGACCATCAATAATTTTTACCTGTTTATGATTAAGTTCAGCAATAACACTGGTTAAGGGTGTTTCTACGATGAAACATAAGTCAGCACTTCCAGTCCTGACATATTGTGCTTTGGGTTCGAACTCTTTACCACGCTCATGCAGATTAATTTTTTGACTACCAAATAATAACGCAACACGATTCTCTGCAAAGACGATTTTTTCCATTCCTAAAATATGACAATAGAAATCAATCGTGTCGTTAATCGAGTTAACCGTTAAAACAAGGTGGTCCAGTGACTTAATATGCATAATTGGTATCCATAAAAATGGCCTCACATAATCAAATACTATTTATTATGTGAGGCCAATAGTTCTATTGAACGCTTTTATGCGGCGTTGAGCGTATATTCCAACTCGATATCGGCATTAAATAACTTACTAACAGGGCAACCTAATTTAGTTTCATGAGCTATACGATCAAATTCTTTTTCATCGATACCTTTCACCTTCGCGGTAAGAGATAATTTTGATCGGCTAATACGAAAGCCATCACCGTCTTCATCGAGAAAGATAGATACGTCGGTTTTTAAATCACCGTCTTTGTAGCCTTCTCCTTCCAATGCAAAAGAGAGCGCCATGGTAAAGCAGGCCGCATGGGCTGCTGCAAGGAGTTCTTCAGGATTGGTGCCTTTGCCACCCTCAAATCGACTAGTAAAACCATAAGGATGATCCTTGAGTGCCGGCGTTTCAGTGCTGACGCTGGCTTCTCCTTTTTTGCCGAGGCTTTTATAGATGGCCGAACCAGTCTTCACAATACTCATACTGTCTCCTTTTTGAGTTCAAAAAATAAGGATTAACCTTAACGATATTCAAACGACTTCACGTTGTCTTAATTGAATATCTGTATTAGTTGACAGTCATACTGCTGTGAATAGTTCCTGAATTTACTTTCTTTCGATCTGACAATTATTTCGACCCTGCCCTTTCGCTTCATACAAAGCTTTATCGGCACGGGTAAAAACATCCTCAATGGTGTCGCCTTTTTCAAAGGTCGCTAAACCGGCGGATGTTGTTATCGGAACAGAGATACCATTGTGTTGGAATTGCGTGTTTTCGATTGTCTGACGAATTTTATTCGCCATCTCCAACCCTTGCTCTAAATTAATTTCGGGAAACAAACCAACAAATTCTTCCCCCCCAAAGCGCGCAATAAAATCAGCCTGGCGTGTGGAATCTTTAAAAATGCGAGCAATGGTTTTTAGAACTACATCACCGGCACTATGGCCAAATTTGTCATTTACCGCTTTAAAGTAGTCAACATCCCACACCACCATGGTTAAGGGTTTTTGGTAGCGAGCCCAGCGGCTATATTCCGTCTGTAACACTTCAGTTAAAGCCTGACGGTTCCATATTCCGGTTAAGGGATCTTTCATTGCCAACGCGCGGGCTTTGCTGGTAGCCAGTCGTAGTTCGTTAGCTTCAGACTCCATTTCATGCAGACGCTGTGTTAACGCTTCAATCTGCTTTTGAGACTCTGCAAAGCGGGTATTATCGGCTTGCTGATAATTAGTAATCTGCTCATTGAGATGATCCAGACGTTCACTAAGAACAGACTTTATTTCGACAAAATCAGCCGCACCTTCCACATCCGTCCTTAACTCAACCATGGTCTGCTCAACATCACCGGCCAATTTGTGCCTTTGCTCAAAAGCAGAGAGGTCTTGCTTAACCACTTCATACAGATATTTATCCAGCGAGGTAATTTTCTTTGTTAAGTCTCGCAGAAATTTTTCATATTCTTTTTTTTCTGCCATGGCAGATGAGCTGAGCTCACTGACCAGATCCGCTATGGAAGATATGGTTTCAGGCACATCTTCCGTTTTGAGGCCATCATGTATTTTTAATCTTAATTGTGACGCTTTTGAACTCAACTCTGTCGGTAGTGATAGCCTCTCCAGTAATACGCTCAGTAATATCTGTGGAGTAAAGTCATCTTTTCGTGATTCATGAATAAAATCTGGCTTATCGTCATCATTGCTTTCCTGCTCTGATAAGTCAGTCTCTACAACAGTGTAAGAGGACTTTGTCTGTTTCAGCGGTAAAAACTGTGAAAAAAAACCATTCCGGTCTTTTGCTTTTTTTGCTGAAAAACTTTCTTCGATTAGATGGGCGATTTCATCAAGAATCTCTGATAATTGTTTATCAGAACTTTTTTCAGCACGTTTGCGGAGTTTATCAAACTGTTTTTTTTGCGTTTTCGGCCAACTGATTTTATCGATCAACGCTATAAGCAGTTGAGCAATATCCGATTTAGATGCTTTTTTGGCATCCATCGCCGTGATTGCAGATTCAATCTCCGCAAGAATTTTTTCCACCTCTGCTTTATCGGTGACAGAGGCACGAAGATTTTTTCTAAGTGCATCAAGGTGCGGATCAAGACAACCATCAATGCCATTGGCAGCCAATGCTAAACGGGAAAGACCACGTTCCAATAACTGTTCGTATAACTTTTGCTGCTCAAGTTCATGGCTAAGTTCGATGAATTGCTCACGCCACTTTTCCGCTGTCTTGGGACTAGACTTATCACTCATCAAAAAGACCTTTACCTAATTTGTAGGCTATTTACCCATACTAATCACAGCTTAACTTGTACACAAGCATAATAATATTACTTTATGTTCTGGCTTTGTTTAGAACAGTGGCTAGATATATGACAACCAAGGTATTGATCATCAATAACAGTGAGCTTAATAAAGTAACTTTTTGGTAGAGTTCGTAAAGCTCAAAAGGTAAATATACAACACTGCTGACTAAAGCCAGCCACTCCGTCCAGCGATACTGATGCCATAAACCATAAGCTTCAACAAAGCGGATAACACTATAAAGCAACGCTGCGATTGTCACTATAATCAATTTCGTATTGTTTATATCCGCCAGTGCCTGTAACAGATGACCCGGATAATAACTGGCTGGGTTAAGATGAAGATGATCAATAAGCTTTTCAGCCAATTGCTGAAGATTTTGGCCCATTAACTCATGTAGTCCGAGGCTTATCAATAAGGCTATCGTCCCCTTTGATGCCTCCATTATCGCTATTAAACGTAAGCCAGCTGGTGACCTATTCATTCATTTTCCTTTCATTGATTTAGGCTTTTTACTTGCTTAGACTAACTACTCACCGCAATGAGTAATGTCACTTGTCATCAATATTAAAACTTCTCTTTCTTACAGTTTCAGTTTTTGTGATGGTTCTACCCTGTTCTGCTGACCAGGTAAAACAACTCACAGGGAAAAATGTGCTTGTTTTATTCAAACAACATGATTCTCTGTCGAAAAAGATTGCTGATTATTATCTCCAAAAGCGTGCTGTACCGAAGTCACAACTTGTCGGCATAAAACTAAGCACAGCAAACAATAGCACGATAAGTCCCAGCCAATTCGCCGATATTCAACAACAAATTAAACCGTATTTAACTGACCAGATAAAAGTGTTACTGCTGACCTGGCATGCTCCGTATCGTGTTGGCTGTATGTCTATCACCAGTGCATTTAGCTTAGGCTTTGACGAAAAATATTGCAGTCACAATAAAAGCCACATATCAGGTTGCCATATGACAGCTAACAGTCCTTTTTTTAATGCAAAGTCTCATCAACTGTGGCAAAGCGATACCATTCGATTGACTATGATGTTGAGTGGTCGTCGATTTGACGAAGTTAAAGAACTGATCGACAGAGGGGTGAAAGCTGACAATAGCCAGCCACATGGAGATGCCTATTTAGTTCGAACTCAGGATGTTCAACGAAGCACGCGCTGGCGGATGTTCAAGAAAATTGCTGATATCTGGCCAGAACAAAACGGGTTACAAATTCATTATGTTGATGATCATCTTCGATCACAGGGCACCAGTATTAAGAATAAAAACAATATTTTGTTTTATCTGACCGGCTACACACAGGTACCTGATATCAAAAGCAATCATTATCTCCCGGGCGCTATTGCTGATCATCTTACTTCTACCGGCGGGGCTGGCATTAGCAGTCAAGGTCAGATGAAAGCCTTTCGCTGGCTTGAGGCAGGAGCGACAGGGAGCTATGGCACTGTTATTGAACCTTGCAACTACCCACAAAAATTTCCTAATGCACAAATTCTCATCCCGAGCTATGTTGGTGGTGATAGCTTAGTAGAAGCCTATTGGAAATCCGTTCAGCAACCTGGAGAAGGCCTTTTTATCGGTGAACCTCTTGCCTGTCCGTGGTGTCATTAAACTCACAGTCAATGATTAATAAGGACAAGAGGTTTTCAAAATCGATTTGATAGCCTAGAATTCAACTCATGAACTCACAAACAACCTTTGCTTCAAATCAAATTCGGCAATATCTGCCTCTGGTAGATAGCGTTGTTATGTTTTGGTGGTTTGCTTATGGCTATTTTTTTAGCCAGAAGCCGGCTCACCTATAGTACTTAATTAATAGTTCAAGGTAGTCCGGCATTCGCTGACTACCATAAGAACCCCGAATGGTCAGTCAGTCCACCGGGGTTTTTTTTATATGTAGAGAGTATTTGCTATGCCTATTCTGACTCAGTCCGGTCTCCACTGTTTAAGGAGCCACATCTCATGACCTCAACCATTCAGCGTCAACAACATCAGTTAGCTTCAGATGAGTTGAAATTGCCTACCCCCAGGCAACTCAGAGACACTTTGCCATTAAGCACTCAGTTATCATCACAAATCCAGCAACAACGGATGCAGATCGTTAGGCTATTAAATGGTCATGATAATCGCTTCATGGTTATTGTTGGTCCATGCTCGATTGATGATGAAGCGGCTGCTTTAGATTATGGAAAACGACTGGCAAAACTTGCCAGGCAAGTGGATGATAAGTTGCTGATTGTGATGCGAGCTTACGTGGAAAAGCCACGAACAACCCATGGTTGGAAGGGACTTGCCTACGATTCGTTAAGAGACGGTCGTGGCAACATGGCTTTAGGTTTACACCGTTCAAGACAGGTATTACTGCAATTGTCAGCGTTAGGCTTACCACTGGCTAGCGAAGCACTGCATCCTCTGGTGATGAGTTACCTGGATGACCTTATCAGCTGGGCAGCAATAGGTGCACGTACATCAGAGTCTCAACCCCATCGTGAACTAGTTAGTCATCTGCCCTGCCCGGTAGGTATCAAAAACAGCACCGATGGCCGGATAAGCAGTGCGATCAATGCCATGCATGCTTCATCGCGCGGACACCATACACTTGGTATCGATGATGACGGACAAATCAGTATTATTAATACCCGAGGCAACCCTGACACCCACCTTATCTTGCGTGGAGGACAAGGGCTGACAAATTATGACGCTGACTCAATACATCATGCGCTTAGTCAACTGTCAGCCAATGACTGTCACGAAAAAGTACTGATTGACTGTAGCCATGACAACTCACTAAAACAATATGAACGCCAAATGGAAATAGCCCACCATGTGGTTGATCAACATCTTGCTGGTAACAGCGGCATATTAGGGCTAATGCTGGAAAGCTATATTGAAGCGGGTAAACAAAATGATTCAGATCAACCTATATATGGTCAATCTATCACCGATGCCTGCCTGGGCTGGAACGACACCGAAGCCTTGTTAACAGCGCTGTATCAGAAATTACGTAAACACGATGTCTAGCAAAAATGGTGGTGGTAACTTACTGCTTTAAATCAACGAGAAGCAAGTTACCATCATCCCCTACCCTGAACTCACCAAACTCGGCGTTTTCGTATTCTGATGCTTTGCCTTCCTGGAAAAAAAAGGCATTGGTAGCAAACTTAACCATGCCGTGTCTAACTCGAAAAAATAAACACAACTCGTTTTCTGCTAAGGCTTCGCCATGATCAATTCTGACAAACTCAGCCTCATTTTGCTGGTTGCGTTTCACCACCACATAGCCCTCTTGTGGCTCTAATTTATATGGCGTTTGCGAGTCAGCGTTTTGATGAAGAAGTGCTGATCGAATTTGATTAGCTATCTCAAAACGCAGTGCCATGTAATCCCCTTGCATCAATGAGCGAGGATCCACCGGAGCTAATTTCAATAAAACTGTTTTACCTTGTGTTAAAACCTGCTCCTGTTTATAAATTGACCAGTTCACAGCAAGCAATATCAGCAATAACCCCAGCACAGCGACTATCCTAGTTAGCTTCATGTTTACCTCCAAACAATTTAGGTAAACACCAATATAAGCCGATTAAAACTATCCCCAACACCAATAAACTGATGGATTTCATTAATAGCGTCGTATTCAAAGCGTAATAATAATGGCTAATACAAAACAGCAAAAAAACAATACCTGAACCTATTAACAGGCGGTGCCCACTGGCAAAGCCCAATACCATAATCATCACGGCAATATACAAACCAGCGATATTAAATGCCAACGCAGCAAATATAACCGCCAATACAAGAATATAAATAGAAGATGAATTTGTTAAAGACTGATGCTGTTTAATTAACATCACCGTAACGTACAGAATAACAGCGGCCGCTAACACCGAAGTCCAGGAAAAACGGATGTACTGCTCAAGCAGATGCCCATCCATCAACAACGTCATTCCAGAATCAAATAACTGCGTGGTTTGAATGACGAGCAAAGCCAGTATAGAGCCATAACCCATCGCTGTAATATGTCCATGCCAGCGAACAGAAACAAACTCATGTAACCAACACCAGGCGCACAACAGCATAACAACAGGGATAGCAAGCGAATAAAGACCCAACTCTGTCATCACTCCTGCCTGGCAGATACAGACAAAAAAAGCAGAAATAACCCGATGCACAAAGTGCGGCATTAATATCACTAGCCCAATGTTTAAACACAATGCAGCCAGCCAGCTTGTCAGGTATGTCGTGCTTTGCCACTGAATAACGGCAAAAATAAACAGTGCCTGACCTGCCAGACTCATCGCTAAACCTAAATGCTCAACAAAATCAGAATGCTGTTTTAAAAGTAAGTGGTAAGCTAAAAAGATCATCCCACTACCCAGAATAATATCTGCAACGACTGACTCTAATAATTGGTTAAACATTAAGCCAAGAAAAGACAATATAAAGAGCGATGCTAACCAGCCGGCAATCGCCAATAAGGTTTTAATGTACCAAGGTATTCTGGGAGTCAATCCCTGAGGTTTCTCCCCAGTTACCAGCTCAGCTTGTTTCAGGGTATTCCAAACAATGCTGTGTTGATTCATGATTCAATCTCCTTGTGAACCTGTTTCAACCAGTAGGTCGCGCCGGATCCCATTGCAATAATAAGGACTGACAAAAACAGCAGAGCCCCTTCCTCACCGGTCTCCATAATTTGCATCGCCAACCGGGTTATCACCACAACAATCAACGATAAGCAGCCACCCGCCAACATAAATAAATCAGTACAGCGTCGACGATATACCCACATAAACAGGCATATCCAAACTAACCATGTAATAGATGGGGAAAACGCATTTTCAGATTCTTCCACAATGGCATAAATCACTAGTGTGGTGATTGCCCAGCCACTTATCACCGCAAGTATTCGCTGTGGCCACCGCTCTGTGAGTGCGACCATTTTCTGGCTGAACATCTCCCAAATAATTAATGCCAGTGTATTAAACCAAAACAGACACCAGAACAGACTATTGTTTGAATCAGAGAACAGGCCGAATACTGAATGAAAAATATCAAAATAGAGTACGAGTGACAGATTCAACAGTGACAACCAAACTAACCACAATGTAGAAAACTGAGAAATGACAACCCAAGGTGTGATGAATAAAGCCCAGTAAAAGAATAACTGCCAGGTATCAGCTCCGGTTTGATATGTTTGCCCGAAAAAAGCCATTAATGCGCCGACCAGCAAGCTGGCAAGCAGTAAGGCTAAGCGGCCTGCTAATCCTTTTTGTGCCAATCGCCAATACAAAATAACGGAGAAAACAATGCTGCTTTCCAATAAGGTAAATTTGCTAAGACGGCTCATATCCGCCCAGTTATAGGCAATAAAAAAGATGACTGAAAATGCAATGGCACAACTACCAAAGCAAAGTAATAACATTTGAAAAATCTTTAACCAACCGTCTTTGTCTGGTTTTAACCCTAATAATGTCAATACAGCAGGCATTTTCTGGCTAGAAATCGCCCCCGCCTCAAACAAAGCAATAACTGATGATCGTTTTTGGATAGTCAATTTCTCTTCCTTGTTTAATGAACTTAATTTCAGTCGTTATATAAAATTGATGATTTAGCCTCTCGGATAAGAGCTGAATACGTATTTTTCACCGGAAAAGGTTTTAAATAGACAAAGGCACTGATGGCAGTCAATCAACCCTTTTTGTTCAATTTATACAAGACTGTTTAAAAACCATCAATTCTGGTCAATCATCCGCGTAACCTAACCAACAACTCACTCTCAGTTCTCATTAATTGTCGTTGTATTAGTATTGTCACCGTAATTACTGTTGTTGGCCGCCTTTATGGCAACATTGTTTGAGAATAAAAATACTGTCAGTCATTATCGATATCAGTTTAATTATTAGTGCCGTTCTTTTCATTATTTTGTGGCAGTTTTACTTATCTAATCATTATTAACCGCTAAGCTAAACTCAGCCTAACTCATATGCAATATCCTTCGTCCTTATTTACACTGGATGTCATTGTCACAAGGCAACCTGTTGAAAAAGAGAATATGACTTACCACTTTCATACCTTTATGGCATGATAGCGCTCAGAACAGTTTATGTTCCTCGCCTATTTTTATTTCCCTTTTTTATCTATCGCAAGTGTTCGCAGCATAGCTACATCTTGCAATTGAGAGGTTATTAAATGAATGTTTCACAACCTAATATTATTGTTTCAGCACTGGACTTAAGCCGCTTAGAACAGATTCTGGATACTTTACCGTCCAATGAAGTAGAACGAACAAGCTATCTTGAAGCTGAACTTGAACGTGCAGATATCGTTGAACCAACTGCGATTCCACCCAATGTGGTTACGATGAATTCAACGGTCAGATTTTCAGTTTCATCATCAAATCAAACATTTTGTCTGACCTTGGTTTATCCAAAAGATATGACAGACGATGGCAAAACCATTTCCATTCTGGCACCTGCCGGTAGCGCCATGCTAGGCCTGGTGGAAGGTGATGAAATTGATTGGCCTGGGCGTGATGGCAAAACCATTCAGGTTCGTGTTGATGAAATTCTGTATCAACCGGAACGTGCTGGCCAATACCATCGCTAAAAAGAAGATGGCTCAGGATAGTTTTACCCTGAGCCAGTCTATTAACTCAATAAGCCGAGTTTCTTTATAATCAGATTCGATACTTGCCTGCTGGATGGTAAAAAGCTATGCATCACGGGTAGCTGAATTTGCTCTGTCATCCAGTCAGCACTGACCTCCGACAAAGACACCACCGCATCATTTAACTCACTCTTAAATGGGCTGTTTTTTCCGTTTATGCCTTTAACGCCAACAACAGCCGTTGTTGGGCAATAACTAGCAGGAATCGCCTGCATCCGTTCACTCGTTGCCAATAGTTTACCGCAGTCTTTTGTTAACAAACGAAAAAGCCAATAGCGTTGAAAGAACATAGCTAATCGTGATGTTCGAACTGGCGAACCCAGTAAAAATAAACGTTCTGGCAAACGAACCTTGTCATCCATATTGGCCAATGCCGATCGAATTAACACGCCACCAAGTGAATGACCAATCAGCACATATTCACCTTGATTAGCTATATCCCGGATTCGTTTTGCCAGTCTAAACTGAATCAACTCAGACGATTGTGACGACACGAAATAGCTAAATGTCGATGTTTTAATGCCCTGTTTTCTTAGCTGTCTAAGCAGCGGCCAGGCTGACAAAGGAGATCGGCCCATACCATGTACAAATAATACTTGTATCATCAGTGGGTCGCATCAAAACGACTTATTATTAGATCGCTAATGACAATGATAAGGGCTCTCCCCTTCTAATTCCTTGCCTGTATCTAGGTCGATAATTCTTAGCGTCGCCCCTGGATAAGAATGGCACACAGAGTTACGTAAGGAATAAATTCCAGAACCACTGGCGGTAAGGATTAAATTTTCATTAAGCTGATTACCCTCTGTATCAAACACAAAAGCTTGATAATCGCCTGATAAGGTCACACACGCCGGCAAAAAAATCACAGCTAGCACCAAGATGATATTTTTCATTTTTATCTTCCTTAATTTTTTTCACTTGCCCTCTTCCCTGGGGCATAGACATTAAATCATGTCACTAACATAAATTAAATAAGGATTTAAAACACTGATGTATAAGCAGCATATTGCTAAACTGTACGCTTGGATTCAGGAGCAATTTTAATGTTACGTTGGGTAAACTCATCAATCAGCAGAAAGATCGGTGGACTTTCAATTATCTTATTGTCCTTTTTAATCATTATGATCATCTATTCAATGATAGGACTGCAGCAAATTCGGTCTGAGATGATTGAGCTGGCTGAGGTAGATACCCCATTAACTGAGGTCGTTTCAGAAATTGAACTGCTTCAGCTTCGGCAACATATTCTGATTGAATTATTTCGTCAAACCAATCATAAACCATCCAATAACAACATCAATCCTGCTGACATACACCAACAACTGGAGAGTTATAATCAGCATCTCTCTGAGCAAATGTATAAAGCATCAGCCATTATCGAAAGTGGGATTGAAAAAGGTCGCATTCGCTTTAAACAAGAACAACATCAACTGTTGCTGACTTCAATGAACAAACTTCATCAGGTCAGACTGGCATTTGAAAACAGTTTTATGGCTAGTATTCAAGCCATGCTCACTGGAGAATCAATTAACTGGGAGCATCTCGAACAACAAGATCAACAACTGGATGATGAGCTTGGAAAATTACTCAATCACCTGAACGCATTAACCGTCAGCACCGCTATTTATACTGAAAAGCATGAATCAAACTTCATGATTATGACCAGCATTTTAGGTGTGTGTGCATTCATTATTGGTTTGTATTTAACGCAATATACCATCCAGTATTTTCGTCAACGAATTACCCAAACACGTGACACAATACATTTATTCAGAAATGCTATTGAACATAGGGAGGTTATCGATTTCGAGGTAGATAACAATATCGCTGACGAACGAGATGAACTTTCTCAATTTGAACATGAATTAAAACTGTTATTAAAACAATTTAGCCATGAAATAATCAGCCGCGATGAAATAGAGAAACAACTGATTGAACTCGCGACTCTGGATAAACTGACAGGCGCTTATAATCGTCACAAATGGGATGAACAGTTAAAAATGCAATTAAATTTGGCATCACGTGGCGCCAAGTTAAGCTTACTTCTGATTGATGCCGATCACTTTAAAAAGGTCAATGATCAATATGGTCATGAGGTGGGTGATGCCGTACTCATTAAGCTTGTTGAACTGTTAAAAAACCGACTTCGGGAAACCGATACTATCTTCCGTATCGGTGGAGAAGAGTTTGCTGTACTGGTAAAACAAACCGAACACGAGCAAGCCCTGGAGATTGCAAAGCTTTTACAGACGAAAATTGATACCTATAGAGACGCATCATTGCCGCACTTCACGGTGAGTATTGGCATAACATCATATCAAGCAGGTGATACGACGACTGACTTTTTTAATCGTGCTGATAATGCCTTATATCTGGCTAAAGCGAATGGGCGTAATCGAGTGGAAGTCATCTAGTCTTCAGCTGACTTTCTACCCATTTATCATATCAGCAGACTTAGTACTCACCTTCCGTAGTGATATGAATCACCTCACCACAATGTTTACAATGCACGGCATCATGGTCATGTCGATTCAGACCACATGACGGACATTCATAACGAATTTTCCCTGGTCGAAAAATAGTCTGAATCAAACGTAAAAATAAAGAGATGCCAAAAATCATAATCAGCACCGCCAGGATATGGCCGTCATGTCCCACCAGTGTGATATCGCCGAACCCAGTAGTGGTTAAGGTGGCAATCGTGAAATACAACGCATCAATATAGTCATTGATATCATCATTGATATGCACCTGGCTGACATAAACGACAGCAGTGATCACAAAGATAAACACGAACAAATTTACCACGCTGAAGATCACATCTTCATGCATTCTCACAAATCGTGACTGCTTTCTAAGATTTCTCAGCATGTGATAAGAACGCAATAAACGAAGTGTTCTTATCACTCTCAGGAAACTGAAATTCTCTGCAAGAGAGGGTGCAAGCAAAGAAATAATCACGATAATATCGGCCAAACCAACAGGATGGAGCAATTCTTGGAATTTTGATTTGCTGATATAGAGCCTGGCCATTAGCTCGAGCAAGTAAATAATCCCAATCGCCTCTTCCAGAATATGGAAATCATCTATGTGGTGATAAAAAGAGGCCAATATAAAATAAACAATGGTAATAGCATCAAATGCTAATAATCCCCAACGAAAGCGTCTGGAACTCGGAGTTGAGCCATTATAAAGATGGTCTATTTTATTATGTAATTTTTGCCAGAAACTTAGGTTTGATGGTGTTACCTGCCCCATTGTGGGCTCCTGTTTATATTGCTTATTTGAGTCTAAAATACCAACATCAAACTCTGTGATGAGTTTGTTTAAATAATATTTTTGCCTTCCTCTGGATCGCGTGCATTTCTCGCTTGATCAATAATATCTTGTGTATCACTGGTAAGTTGTTGTGTGCTCACCTCAGCACTGTCATTCTGGACGGCAGGCTTATCGACCGCCTTTGCCATCATTGACTGTTCCGTATTGACTTGCACGACAGGTATGCCCTGAGGAAAAATAACCTCACGCGCATCATCGGGCATAGTGATACCAGCGGATTCAAGGCGTCGAACAGTTTTATGCATCAAAACCGAAGCCACCTTATTTAGCGCATATTGGTGACCATCCACCCAAAAATTAATCACGATATTGATCGTGGATGAGCCTAATGAGTCAATAAGCACCTGTGGTTCAGGATCTTTTAACACTTCATTTTGTTCATTCAACACAGCCAAAATGGTCTGACGTGATTGTTGAATACTGGCATCATAACCAATCCCAACTATAAAGCTGCCTCTTACCCAGGGATTAGCCGAAAAGTTTTTAATGACATTTTTATAAATAGTCGCGTTGGGAATTTGGATATGATTTCCATCAAAATCGACTAAGGTTGTGCCACGGGCTGTGACTTTGTTTACTACCCCTTTTAGTCCCTGCACTTCAATCACATCGCCGATCAAAAACGGACGTTGCACACTCAGCAGCAAACTCGAAATAAAGTTTTCTGCAATATCCTTAAAAGCAAAACCAATGATAATGCCTAATAGACCCGTTCCACTGACAATGGCAAGTGCAGCCTGCGTCAAGCCAACAATACTCAGAAAAATATACAAACCGATTAAAATAATAAACAGGCTAATAGCGCGCCTGACAACATTCTGTACAAGGTTACTGGTACTGATATAGCCGATGGGATGAACAAGTAAAGCAGAGAATGGCTTTGCCAGAAAAAAGAAGATAAGAAAAACCAGCAAACCAATAACAAAAGAGGGCATCACCCTGATCGTCGCTTGCCATAGTTCAAGTAACTGAGCCGACAATATGTTAAGCGTATCCATTAATCCAAGAGAGTCTGATGCCATAGTGATGCAGTTTCTCGTCAATAAAACAATATATATCGGGGCTGAGAATCAAAAGCAATAATTCTCATATTTTGACTGAATATTATCCGTGCTTGATAAGGCGTCCTGTTCAATGCTTCTTTCTTTGCATTGAGGGAATCATCTTATAACTGTTGCGTGTTGCCAGATGAACTTCTCGAAGGAAAAACGCAAGCCCGAATACCAGTGCCAATGTCGAGCCCATGAATAATGCACCTATTAGCCAGCGTAAATTGAAATCAAGCAGTGCTTCCAGAAACATCACCGACACCACAGAACAAATTAAGAGTGCAGACAGAACGCACATGGTGATCGCATTACTTGCCGCTCGACGACGAAGCCCCAACACAGATATTTCTTGTCGACAAGGCTCAGAAAGCTCAGTTACCGAAGACATTTGATCGGTCAAAACACGTGCTCTGTCTATAATCCGAGCAAGTCGGTTTGCCATTACATTAAGGATTCCCGCCATACCAGTAAGCAAGAATGCAGGCGTTAATGCCAATTGTACGGCATGGGTAACGTCACCAAGATTAGCTAACCAGGTAAACATTGTCATCTGACTCTCTTTTTTTTCTGAATCTGCCTGTCGTTAACCACCTGGAGAGTGATATCAACTGTAGATTATAGGTGATATATGCATCAATGTTTTGTTTGAACCGCATTTACCAGCACAGGAAAACAACAGCATATATCAATTATTCTATGCAAATACGCTATCACTAGCCTGCTTGTGTATATTGTCCATGATTTATGTCGGGCAAACTCTCAAACCCGGGTTTTGCAAAATAATAGCCTTGCATGAGTTCGATCCCCACATCACGTAACCAGACATATTCTTCATATGTTTCAATGCCTTCAGCCAATGTCGTGATATTTAGCTCATTAAACATGGTTAAACAATTCTTGACGATAGATTGACGTACCTTATTCGAATCAATGTTTCTGATGAGCGCCATATCCAATTTAATAATGTCTGTCTGAAAGTCGGCAAGCAGATTCAGTCCTGAATAGCCAGAGCCGAAATCATCCACTGCCGTTTTAAATCCCAGCGACTGGTAATAATCGACGATACGTTTAACGTGCTCGGTATCGTCCATTTTTTCGACCTCAGTGAACTCAAACATAATTCTCTCTGAGGGGAAGTCATACTGTTTAGCTGCTTCAAAGGTAGTGCGGATACAACGCTCCGGCACATAAATCGCATTAGGTAGGAAGTTAATACTCAACATCGAAGTAATATTCAACTTCGATGCAAGTGAAATCGCTTTCACCCGACAGAGCTGATCAAATAAATAACGATTTTTATCATTAACTCTGGATATTACAGAATAGGCAGACTCGTTATTAATGCCTCGAACCAGCGCCTCGTAACCATAAACAGTCTCATTACTGCAATTAATGATAGGTTGAAAAGCCATGGTAAAGTCGAAATCCAAACTATTCTCTTCTGTACAACTCTGGCAGATTTTCTCTTCTAAATTCATGGTCTATTCCCTCCTTACCTTGGCTATTTTTCTTACTTGTCATCTGTCTGCTATGTGCGAAGCTTTGAAAATGACCAATAATGTTATAACCCTATCATTTTATGACTTAATTTTACGGACTTAATTAAAATTCAATCGGCTATCCTCAGATATACTGAAGTACGACATAAAACTTGTCCAACAAATGATGACTTAAGTACTGTTCAAACACTTGCCAGACTTTTTCTGAATAATGCCAGAGCAAATAAAAAAAACACGCTACCAATCGCCACATTGGCTAATAAATCGGGCCAAATGATGGAGAAACCAGCACCACGATAAAGCACCGCCTGGCTAGTACTGACAAAATGCGAGGTCGGTGCAAACTGCATAATGTTTTGCACAATTTCTGGCATGCTATCGAAGGGTGTCATCCCACCAGACAACATCTGTAACGGCAATATCAATAACAGTAATAACAGGCCCAGCTGTGGCATGCTTCGGGCCAGTGTGCCCAATAAAATGCCCAATGATGTAGTAGAGAATAAAAAGCAAGCCGTCCCTAACTGAAACAGCAAAATGGAACCAGCAATCGTCATATTCAGCCAGCCCTGAATGACAACATAAAGTGAAAAAGTACTGGTCATTAATACCACCAGCCCCATCGACCAGATTTTCGCCATCATGATTTGAAAGGGTGTGATGGGCATCACCAGTAAATGTTCTAAGGTGCCGTGTTCACGCTCTCGTATCAACGCGGCTCCCGTCAGAATCACTGACAGCAATGTAATCATATTGATCAGCTCCATCACCCCGCTAAACCAGGCGCTATTGAGGTTTGGATTAAACCGCATTCTTACGATCTGTTTTACTGCCTGGCTGGAAGTCGCATTATTTGTTTCCAATAAATGCTGTACTTCTCTATCAATAATCTCACTGATATAGCCGGCACCAATAAAAGCCTGACTCATCATTGTGGCATCAATCGCTAACTGAATTTCAGGCTGGCGCCCTGCTAATAAATCCTTTTGAAAATCATCAGGGATGTCGAGTACAAAAGTATATGAACCAGTATCAAGTGATTTATTCACATCCTGAAGTGATATTTGCTGCGCCGGTTTAAAATGAGGCTCATAAAACGCTTCTGCAATATTAATGGAAATCGCCGAATGGTCTTCATCCACCACAGCTATCGGCGTGTTCTGCAGCTCTGTCGACACACTTTTGCCTGCTGAGTACACCATTAAGGTGAATGCCACCAAAATCACAATCACCATGACCGGATCTTGTACCAAAGTGCGAAGTTCTTTAATACCAAGGTTAATAATATTTTTCAGGCTGCTCATCTTATTTATCCTGCTTTTTGAGTAGCAACCAACTCAGACACATCAAAACAACAATAGCCAGCGCCATGGGCCAATAAAACGCGTTTAATTCATCAAAACCTAAGCCCTTAGTAAAGGCACCGCGACAAATCAACAGATAATAAGAAGCTGGGTAGATATGCCCCACCACATAGCCTGCCCCTTCTAATGAATTAATAGGATTAATCAGTCCGGCGTAATTCACACAAGGCACAATACTGGTGATCATGGTTAGAAAAATGGCGGCAATCTGTGTTTTAGTAAAAGCAGAGATAAACTGTCCCATACAGGTAGCGACAACGATATAAAGAAATGTCCCGACCAGTAATGCCCAAAAACTGCCGGTTAATGGCACATCAAAGACCATATAAACCAGCCACATCAGCATCAGAAAATTCATCATGCCAATCACAATATAGGGCAACTGTTTGCCCATCAGAAATTCAAGCCGATTAACGGGAGTGGCATAAAAGTTAGTGATGGACCCTAATTCCTTTTCACGCACAATCGATAATGCCGTCAGCATCGAAGTAATCATCAACAATAATATCGGCAAGACACCTGGCACCATTGAAATCAGACTTTCGACCTGAGGATTGTAGCGATAGCGTGAGACAAGCTGATAGCTGGGTGACACTTTTATGCCAAACTGGCGGAGACTCAATTCGGATAGATAACTGAGGTGAAAGCCCTGAATATAACCTTTTATGGTTTCAGCGCGATAAGGCATCGAACCATCCACCCAAACACTGACACTGGGTTGTTGTCCATGGCGCATATCTTTGCCATAGTCGGGTGGAATTTCTATCGCCATACTGATATCACCGCTTCGCATCCGTTCATCCATCTCAGCATCTGACAAAATAGGCGTTTTTTCGTCAAAGTAACGCGAGCCGGCAAGGCTTTGAATATAGTCCCGACTTTCAGGTGACTGATCACGATCCATCACCGCAAACGCGATATCTTCGACATCAAGACTGATGCCATAGCCGAGCACAAACATCAAAATCACTGTCCCTAAAAAGGCAAACACCAGACGAACCGGATCACGGCCAATCTCTAATGTCTCCCGCAAGCTATAAGCCAGTAGACGAGTCAACGAAAAACGGTTTTGCTTTTTTTTATGTTGTGATTCGGAAAGTGTATTTTCTGCCAGTAGCTGACTATTATCCCCATCGTCTGCTTGTTGTTCCGTGAGATAGGCAATGAAGGTTTCCTCTAAAGTCTCAAACCCTTTTGTTTTGCATAAGGCAGCTGGTGAGTCAGTAGCGAGCACTTTACCTGCATGCATTAATGAAATCCGATCACAACGCTGGGCTTCGTTCATAAAGTGAGTGGAAACAAAAATAGTGACACCTTGCTCACGGGATAAGCCAATCAATAGCTCCCAGAACCCATCACGTGCCACGGGATCAACACCCGATGTCGGTTCATCCAGAATCAGGATTTCTGGTTCATGGATAATCGCCACTGCCAGCGATAAACGTTGCCGAATCCCCAAGGGTAAATCCTTTGCTGACTGCTTCTGATAACGCTCGAGTTCAAATTCTTTCAATAATGTCTCAACACGCTGGTGTTGATAATCCTGGGCTAAGTTAAATAAGCGGGCGTGCAAAAATAGATTTTGACTGACAGAAAGTTCTTCATACAAAGAAAAGCTTTGTGACATAAACCCTACGCGGCGGCGAGTCGCCATATCATTGGCATCCACCTGTTCGCCAAATAAAAGCGCCTCACCAGAACTTGTCGGTAATAATCCCGTTAACATCTTCATGGTAGTGGTTTTACCGCAGCCGTTAGAGCCAAGGAAACCAAAAATTTCACCGCGCTCTATTTCAAAGTTAACGTTATCAACCGCAGTAAAGTTACCAAATGTCTTGGATAAGTTTCTCGCTGAAATAGCAATCTTCTCTGACTGTTGTCGTGGTGGAACAGTGACGGCCTTATGCCCCTGGCGTTTATCTTCAGGTAATAGCGCAATAAACGCTTGATCGAGATTGTCTTGTCCCGTCTGTTCAATAAGTGCTTCTGGTGTGCCTGTAGCCATGACCACACCCTCATCCATGGCAATGAGAAAATCAAAGCCAGCCGCTTCATCCATATACGCAGTCGCAATTAACACACTCATCTGTGGACGCTGAGCACGAATCCGGTCGATAAGTGTCCAGAACTGACGCCGCGATAAGGGATCCACACCGGTGGTCGGCTCATCAAGAATCAACAGGTCGGGGTTATGAATTAAAGCACAACATAACCCGAGTTTCTGTTTCATACCGCCCGATAACTGGCCAGCTGGACGATCACGAAACTCACTCAGACCAGTACTTTTTAATAACAGCTGGATACGTTGTTCGCGCTCATAAGCAGGTAAATTAAATAAGCGAGCAAAAAATAATAGATTTTCATGTACCGACAAGGTCATATACAGGTTCTTACCTAAACCTTGCGGCATGTAAGCAATTCTTGAACACATCTCTGTTCGTTGCTTATTATTCTGGATGTCAGTGCCCATAACCAGACACTGACCACTCTGACCTTTTTTTACCCCAGCAATAAGACCTAATAAGGTTGACTTGCCAACACCATCAGGTCCAATAAAACCAACGCGTTGTCCGCAAGGAATCTCTAGTGACACATTTTTTAATGCCTGAGTATCACCATACTGGTGACTGACGTCTGTTAAGCTGACTACTGTTTCTGCAGACATTGACAGATCAGTATGTGATAAGTGGTGGCACTTTTTCTGGCCACTGCGCATTCTCATCTAACTTGATGTACGCCACACCAGGCACCCCAGTTTTAACTTGTTCTGCGTATTTTTTTAATACACTTTCTTCAATTTTCACTTTTACCCGAAACATGAGCTTTTGGCGCTCTTCTTCGGTTTCGACTGATTTCGGCGTGAACTGAGCCTGAGGCGCCACAAAAGACACATGGGCAGGAATAGAAAAATCAGGATAAGCATCAACGACAATACGAGCTTCTGCACCAACCCGCGTTTGCCCCGCCTGGTCCGTCGGTAAAAACAGATACATATAGACATCACTGACATCTATTAATGTCACCACTTTTCCACCAGCAGCTAATACCTCACCTGGCTCAGCTAAGCGGTATAAAACACGGCCATTACGCTGCGTCGTTAACTGACTATCCGCAATCACCACCTGTGCTTTTGTCACCTCAGCTTTGGCTGCTTCAATGGCGGCTTGAGCTTCAGCCACTTGCACTGATGCCGCTTGCATGGCTGCCTGAGCCGTCGCCTTTTGTGTCTCTTTTTGGTCCATCACTTCCTGACTAAGGTGGCCTTTTTTTACCAAGGCTTGCGTGCGTTCAAGCTCTTTTTTTGCCAGGGTAACTTCACTGCGCCGCTGTGCCAGAATGGCCTGGGCATATTTTTTGGATTCATTCGCTTTATTCAGATTAGCATTGGCTACCGCCAGATTGGCCTTGGCTTGTTCGGTATCCATAACCGCCAGCACCTGACCTTGGGTGACCCAGTCGCCTTCATTCACCGTAATTTGTTCCACTTTACCTGCCGTTTTTGTCGCCACATCGACTTCAGTGGCTTCAATACGGCTGTTACCTGCGGCAAAACCACTCGGTAATGTCAGCTCTTGTTCAGATTTCCAGTAATAACTCGCCGCGGCCACGGCAATCACTATCAGTAACAAAATTAAATTTCGTAATCGCAGCATGTGTTGTCTTCTGTGTTGAGGCGTTATCGGAATGAATGCTAAACCTAATAATACACAATAGCGAAATAACTGAAATGACGTGGATCATCTATTCGTGAATAACTTCCTGTTTCAATTTTTGAATTGGCCAGTAACGCCATAATAACCAGGATACTGTCCAGCATATAAATGCTGAGGTGAGATCATGGCTGATGAAGTGCGCCCCCCGTAACTGCTGAGCTACCCCGAAAATAACGCCTAATACGATGATGCCATACAACACGTTTCTGGCATGCTGAGGGAAAAGTTGCTTGCTGACAAAATACACCCCAAAAAACATATAGGCTGAACTTGCATGACCAGCTGGAAAACAATGATCTGCGCCTTCCAATGGCGACCATAAACTATGCAACCAGAACTGATAAGGCCTGTCTCCACCAAATTCGATCACAGACCAGGGACAGTCGACCTCGGTTAGTCTTTTTATCGCACTCACTGTCAGTGTCGATAGTGGAATACTCATACTTAGATAAGCTAAAACATGACGATATGGTGATAAATATCGCGTCAAAACACTGATGACATAGCTAAGTAATACAAGAATAAACAGGATGACTGCCAGGTCATGACCGCCATCATGTAACCAGGTTTGTGTCAGCCAATAATGCTTCAATTGCCATTGGCCGCCTTCAAGTTGATACCAGATGTTGGCGACTAATTTATCCAGCTCTGTGACAGCAATAAAACTGATCAGAATAAAATACAGGCCCCATAGTCGTACCAGATGATTTTGCATAGTTGATTTAGCTATGCTGACAGCTGGCAAAGATATCTAAAGCAGGATCATATTTCCCTGGCAGTAAGACATTGTTCATGCCTAACAATGAATGGAAAATATTGTCATGGCTGAAAGCTTTACCGGTTTCATTTTTCATACACAGCGGATTAATGTGATAGTCACGTTCATAGTTATCTGACAGCCACACCACCATAGGTACATGGGTTTGCTGGCTAGGTGCTGCAAAATAAGGTGTGCCGTGCAGATACAGATTATGTTCACCTAAGGACTCACCATGATCAGACACATAAATCATGGCGGTATCAATCGATTGAGAAGATAAGTTATCCAGATACTGAATCAGCTGAGCGAGCACATGGTCGGTGTATAAAATCGTATTGTCATACGCATTTCTCAGTTCCTCATTAGAGCATTTTTGTAACTCTGAGGTTTGGCACACCGGTTTATACTTTTCAAAGGCTACTGGTACACGTTTGAAATAGGCCGGACCATGGCTGCCTTTCTGATGTAACACAATCAACTGATCACCGTCAGACTTCGCGACCAGCGCTTTCAGATTAGTGAGTAACACTTCGTCATAACACTCACCATCAGGGCATAACTCTGCCAGATTAACGTCTGTCACTTTCTGGTGCTCAACGCGATCACATACACCTTTACAGCCGCTGTTATTATCCAGCCAGCTGACCTTCACACCGGCAGCAGAAATAGCGTCCAGAACACTTTCATAACCATGGCCTTTTTCATCATCATAATCATCACGAGAAAACTGTGAGAACATGCATGGCACTGAAGTAGCTGTCGCCGTACCGCAAGACGAAACGTTATTAAAATACAGACTATTGGTTTTCTCTAACTCTGGGGTTGTTTCACGCTCATAACCATTCAGATGAAACGATTCTGCCCTGGCAGTTTCCCCCACCACCATGACTGTTACGGTACGGTGTTTTTTCTCATGCGCGAAGCTGCCGAGCGCGGCATTTTGTGAAATAGGTATCAATGGTTTATCGGCTTCAGCAAACTGTTGTTTGGCAATTTTGGTGACCGCATAGATATAACTGGTGGGATTGATTAAATAACGTAAATCCCGGTGATTGCGGAAGGTAGAAGCGTAGTCCTGATAGAAAAAAGCAGCAACCAAGCCCATGGCTAAAATACTCATGGTGATAGAAAACGAGCTCATCAGTAATTGCTTTGTCCAACGGACATGGGCAATCCGTAGTTTAGCAATTAAAAATGCCGGCAAAATACCCCATAACAGAAAATGAATAATGAAATCTTGACTCAATAATTCTTTTGTTTCTGCGGTATCCGTCTCTAACACATTCTGAATCATCGAACTGTCAATATGCACACCATAACTGTCAATAAAATAGCTGGCGGCGGCGGAACATAACACAATGAAAATCAAAATCGGTTTTATCAAGTATCGGGATGACACCAAATTAAATATTAAATTAAACAGCGCCGTCATAAAGATGGCACATGAACCTAAAAACAACAGATTATGTTGGGTGATTAATTGATTTGCCTGAACGATGCCACCCCACAAACCATTGTTATAAGCAAGCATCAAGAGCACTGAGAACAGTAATACTAGATACTGAGAAGAAATCGCACGACGCATGGTAAACCTCAACCAAATTAATTTTGGCCAAGATTAATCCCTGCAACTTAAAAAATACTTAAACAAAAAAGCCACTGACAAATCAGTGGCTTTTCCTTAGCAAAACAAACAAAACTTAAGCGAACCGACCCTGACGATAATCATCGAAGGCTTGTTCAATCTGTTCCCGCGTGTTCATCACAAACGGTCCTCCCCTGGCGACAGGTTCCTTCAAAGGCTGCCCTGATACCAGTACAAACTCAGTATCACGTTCACTGTAGACACGCACTTTTGATCCGGTCTCCAATACGGCAAGTTGACCAGCATTAAGTAGTCGCTGTTTATCGCCGATCTGTATCTGACCTTTCATCAGATACAAAAACGTGTTGTCCGTTTCCTTCACTGTCTGCTCAAACGTGACTCCCGCAGGTAAAAACACATGCAGGTATAGGGGATTAACAAACGGGTTATTAATCACACCACTCACGCCACTATCTGTCTGACCAGCAATGACCTTGATTTCGGTGCCATTATCCAATTTGGCTACCGGAATCTGCTCAGCATCAAACTCCTGATACTTAGGCTCACTCATCTTTTCTTTTGCCGGCAGGTTAACCCACAACTGGAACCCCGCTAAGCGTCCTTCTTTCTGCTCTGGCATTTCCGAATGAATAATCCCTTTGCCTGCCGTCATCCATTGCACACCACCGGTTTCAATTACCCCGGCATTGCCTGCACTGTCTTCATGACGCATACGACCTTCTAACATGTAGGTCACCGTCTCAAAGCCACGATGAGGATGTGGAGGAAAGCCAGCAATATAGTCCTGAGGCTTATCTGAACCAAAGGCATCAAACATCAGAAAAGGGTCAAGCATATTGAGATGTGGTGAGCCGATAATACGCGTCAGCTGAACACCTGCGCCATCTGAGACCCGGTCTCCGTTGATGATTTGTCTTAACTCCCTTGTCTGAGTCATCACATTCTCCCGATAGATATTAGCTGACAATATCAGCAATTTTTTGTGTGAGTGTTTCTGTTTCTTGAATCAGACTGCCTGCATCCACCACAGTGATATCCTGAATTCCAAGAAAATTCATGACCTGCTTCAGGTAAGTAGAAGCGTAATCGACTTCACTACCCAGAGGCACGCCGCCAGAAGCCATCACCAGATACGCTTTTTTCGCCTTCAATAAACCTTCTGGGCCATTTTCAGTGTAACGAAATGTGACTCTTGCTCTCGCCACCTGATCGATCCAGGCTTTTAATACGGCTGGTACGCTAAAGTTGTAGATAGGCGATGCAATGACCAATATCTCGGCCGCTTGTAACTCTTCTACCAGTTGGTCCGAGGTAGCTAAAGCCTGTCTATTTTGCTCAGTACGTTGCTCGGGATCGGTAAAATTGGCATGGATCCAATCTTCGTTAATAAACGGAATACCCTTCGCTAGATCACGAGATTTAATAGCTAGTCCAGACTGCTTTTGTAGTTGCGAGACCAGTTCAGCAGATACCTGGCGTGTCACAGAGTCCTGAATACGTTCACTACTATTGATATGTAAAATCGTGTTATTCATGTTTATTCTCCTGTTTTCGATAACATTATTTAATATTGTCGATAGCTAAATTACCCGCACCATTAGCCACCAGTAACAACAAACCACCGGCAATGGCTAAATCCTTCATAAACAAAATGCTCTGCATTTGATCAGCAAAATTATTGTGGAAGATGGCGGCTGCGATGACGGTAAACCCAGCTAATAAGAAAGCAGCGATACGCGTTTTAAAACCAAATAAAATCGCCAAACCACCTAAAATTTCTGTTGCAATCACCAAAGGCAACAGTGATGTCGGTACTCCCATCATGCTCATATAGCCTTGTGTCGCTTCGTAACCTGCACCAAGTTTTCCAATGCCGGCTGAAATGAACATCAGACTCAATAAAAAACGACCTGTGACTGTTGATAATCCTGTTACTGTGTTCATGTTTTTTTCCTTTTTGTTGTGTTGTTGAGATGGTTCACAGTCTATCGTTTCCATATTTTTATAAAACAGTGTATTAATGAACTTATTGTTATCAATTAGAGAACAATAGTCATGAGTCAGTTAGAAGAAATGCAGTGTTTTGTGCGTGTGGTTGAAGCTGGCAGCATCACTAAGGCTGCAGAGCAAATGAACACGGTAAAGTCAGCGATCAGTAAACGCTTAACCGATTTAGAGCGGCGGCTGGGTGTAAGCTTGCTCAAAAGAACAACGCGTAAACAAACGCTCACCGATGCTGGTCGCAGTTACTATCAGCATTGCGTCCGTATTCTTGATGATATTTATGAGGTTGAACATGCTTTAGGTAATGAGCAAACATCGCTGTCTGGACGTATCAGGCTCTCTGCACCCATTAGTTTTGGTTTGATGCATTTAAGTCCAGCTTTACGTGAATTTAATCTGATCCATCCGGAAATCATTTTTGATATCGACTTTAGCGACAGACACCAAGATTTGGTCGCTGAGGGTTTAGATTTAGCCATTCGTATATCGAACTTAACTGACTCCAGTCTAATCGCTCGTAAACTGGCTTCAACACGATTACAAATCTGTGGCAGCCCGGATTACTTTGCTCGAAATGGCTTACCAGAAAAAACAGAAGATCTTCTCTACGGTCATGTGAAGCTGCACTATTCCCACGTCAGTAGCAGTTGGTCATTACTGGATTATCAGGGCCAAGCCATTTCTGTGAATTTACCAACCGTGCTTTCATCAAACAATGGCGAATACCTGCGAGATGTCTGTATAACTGGAAAAGGCTTAATCTTGACGCCGGATTTTATTTCCTACCCGGCAATCAAGTCCGGCAAACTCATTACCGTACTGGATAATGCCTTGGTCCAGAAGGATGTCGGGATTTATGCCATCTACCCACAAACACGCTTTTTATCTCACCGGGTCAGAATATTAATCGATTTCTTACGTGACTACTTTGCCAAACTGAAAAACTGGGAGTGTCCTGCCAGATAATCATTTATCGATTGGCAAATAATAACCTAGCTCTGTTTGCTGACGTTTGACACAGGCAATACCCTCTTCTATGGCTTCACCAGCACGATAAAACTCCAGAATCCCTATATGGGAGAGACGTGGGTTTAAAATAATTTCTGGTGGATCACCCGCCATCCGACTTCGGGTGATACGATCCTGCGTAATATTAATCGATGCCGCAATGGCGTCTAATAATGCAGGTGCTTCTTCTTTTTCTTCACGTCGTTTGGGAAATAAGTTATTGGTGTAATCCGCCACCATATGACTGACCTTACCAGTCCAACTGGTAGGGAGATCGAGAGTTGCTTCGGGCTCGCTATCATCAATATCCGTTCTAAAATGTTTACCCACGATGCCACTGTTGAGGTTAACAGCTATCACCACATCGGCGCCCAAAGCACGGCATAAAGAGACGGGTACAGGATTGACCAAGCCACCATCTATTAGCCAACGGTTATTGTGTTTAATCGCTGGAAATAATCCAGGTAAGGACATGGATGACCAGACCGCATCCATTATATTGCCCCGTGTGTTCCATATCTCACGACCACTATATAAATCTGTCGCCACAGTAGCAAAACGCGTTTGTACATCTTCGATGGCAACATCCTGTTCCACCACGTATTCATTAAGAAAACTGCGTAAACGGTTTTTATTAACGAAGCCTTGCAGTGAGCGATTAATCGCAAAATACTGAGCAGTTTTCAATTTATCCAACCGCAGTACCCAATCGTTCAATTTGTCGATATTATTCGCTACGTAAGCTGCACCAACCAATGCACCTATTGAGGTACCTGTAACAATATCGGGAGTAACACCCAGTTTTTCTAACTGTCTGATAATGCCAATGTGTGCCCAGCCACGCGCTGCCCCACTTCCTAATGCCAGGCCTACCTTTAATTTTTCGCTCAACTTAAAACCTATAGTTTGTTATATTTATCATATAGATAAAAAAGATTAATAAAGTAATGACTGAACAAAATACCTATTTATTTGTGTACGGCACATTGATGAAAGACACCAATCATTCAATGGCGCGGTTACTTACCAAATATAGCGAGTTTATTTGTCGTGCCTCAATGCAGGGCCAACTCTACCTTATTGACTACTATCCGGGAGCCATTCTCTCTGAGAGCAAAGACGACATCGTCTATGGCGAACTCTATAAACTATCCAATGCCAGTTGGGTGCTCAGTCAACTGGATGATTATGAAGAATGTTCCTCATCTTTCCCTGAACCACATGAATACCAACGTCAGTTAATCACTATCCAACCACACGCTGCCGATGTCAGTCTATCGCTTGCCTGGGCCTATCTTTATCAATATCCCTTAAGCAATAAGCCCCGTATTAAAAACGGCCAGTTCGAAGTGAGATATGCGGACACGAAATAATTTCTAAAGCTTATTAAAATCAATCCGATAGATAGTGTATATAAATTCTTCTTCTGCGAAAATGAACGAGATACCTAAGCTATATCACAATACGATGATAACTATCAGCCCGCCATCACAGGTTGAACCAGCTCGCCCTGCTGCTCAAGAAGCAAAACCATCCAACAATAGTGATCGTAGGCAACGCTATGATCGTAGAAAACGAAATCAAAGACCATTTATCGAACGTCGGGTTTCATCCGATCGCCGCTCACAACGCTTTGAAGCAAAAGCCTGACATGGTTTACTCGTTTAATCTCGGGAAGTCTGCCGCATATTTCTGAATCCATTCTAACGCCGCTTCATCACTGGTTAACTGACGCCCGGTGTTAGCACTAATACGTTTTCTGTAATCTTCTATATAACAAATCTGCTCAACCATTCTGAGTGCATAAGTCATAGCTTTACTCTGAAAGTTAACTCCTACCAGGTACTGATTTCCTTCAGGTTTACACCAACTGATAATACCTTTTGCCGTAAATCCCGGCTTACAGGCCAGTATATTGATCTCAACCAGCGTGCCGACAGCTATAGGCTCAGCTGAACAAAAACACAGGCCACCTTTACTCACATCCTTGAGCGAACGTTGTTGATGCTGCTCACCTAGCTTAACCTGGATAGGCACGCTACTTGGGTGGCGTATAAACCGTCTCAGTTCTTCTATCATTTTGTTAGCTTATCGCTATTTAATAACAATGTGATTAAAACAATTTTTTCAATTTATCCTGAACAAGACCCAATCGCCCTGTTTTTACTGCATCACGCCGGATGCCTTTTACAGGCGCTATGTAATATAAGTCACCATTTTTGCCTTCGAGTTGCTCAGGAACCCCGACTGATTTTGCCAGTCGGGCATTCGCTCTGAGATGTTGAAACTCACCGTGTACAGGAATAGCACAAGCTGGCTTAACCCAACGATACATGGCCTTCAGTTCTTCCATAGCCGGATGACCTGAAGCATGAATTTCAAGTCGACTGTTATCTACGGTAATCACGTCCACATTCATTGCCTTTAGCCGTTCAATTAATGCCTCAATCGGGAGTTCATTTCCAGGAATGACTTTAGAACTGAAAATAACGGTATCACCGGCTTCCAGCTCAATATCACGAAAACTGTTCTGGCTCAGCCGGTTCAGTGCTGTTCGTGGTTCGCCCTGGCTGCCTGTAGCGACTAATAAAACCGTATCTCGCGGCAGAAAACCTAAATGATGAGGATCAACAAAGGTATCAATGCCATTCCACAAACCGACTCGTTTTGCCGCCGCATGGGTATTTAATAACGAGCGTCCCAACAGACCTAAATGACGTCCTGTTTCTTTAGCAATATCCGCCACCGTTCGTAATCGGGCAATATTACTGCCAAAACAGGTTATAACAACCCGTCCTTTAGCCTGCTCTACATGGTGTTTTAAGCCTTTGTATAAAGACGCCTCAGAAGTTGACCAGCCAGGCACATTAGCATTGGTCGAATCACAAACCATCACATCAATCCCCAGTTCTCCCAACCGGGAATAATCTTCTTCCCTATACGCCTCACCGACCACAGGGCCTGAATCCAGCTTCCAGTCAGCGGTATGAAACACTTTGCCAACAGGGGTTGTAATCAATAAAGCAAAGGGATCGGGAATAGAGTGTGTCAGCTGAATCCACTGCACATTGAATACGCCTATTTGTCTTGAAGCATGCGCTTCAACAATATGGACTTTCACTTTTTTTATTAATCCGGCCTCAGCCAGTTTTCGGCGTAAAATTTCAGCCGTATAAGCCGTTGTGTAAATAGGACAACGGAATCGTTCCCATAAATACGGTACAGCCCCGATATGATCTTCGTGGGCATGGGTGATAATAAGGCCGTCTAATTGCTCTCGGCGATCCACAATAAATTGTGGATCAGCCATTTGTATTTCTGCTCGAGCCCCTTCTATCGGTTCACCATCAATATCGGCTTTGGCTTCGAAGGTCACCCCGCAATCAACCATCAGCCATCGACCATCATGGCCATACAGATTGAGATTCATCCCTATTTCTCCGGTTCCTCCCAAAGGTAAAAACCAGAAATCAGACTCATCAGGTGTCATAGATGTCCTTTGTTATTACTTGCTATCGTGACTATTAGTTTGGCAGGGTTTCAACAGATAGGAAAATATCATACGTACAATGAATAGATTAACGTCACTACAACAAAGTGATTTTTTCTCCATTATTCTTTTAAAATTAAGGAGTTTCGGCATAGTGATTCGTTCATAGGGCAACAATGGTATAATTGCCGGCTGCTTTTTTGTAAGTCATTGATTTAATGACCTAAGAAAACCAACGGAGAGAGATTATAATAATGACTAATTCGAACTTAATGACTGAAGGTCTGAACTTGATGCTTATCGGCATGGGGTTCGTATTTATATTTTTGACATTACTGGTGTTTGTCACATCCATCATGTCACGCATTATCACCAGCTACGAAAAAAATGTAGGTGTCTTACCTGAAGAAGGCATTTCTTCACCTACCGCTGTCATCAGCCCGGCCATGAATCAGTCTCAACATGCTAATGATGATAAAAACTTAATTACTGTGCTCTCTGCTGCAGTGCACAAATTTCGTTCCCGCCATAAATAAATCACCGCATTAAAGACTTTTTCAAATTAATCAATTAAGGCCATGAATATGACCGAAGTTAAAAAACCACTGGGCATCACGGATGTCGTTTTACGTGATGCTCATCAATCATTATTTGCCACCCGACTCAGATTAGATGACATGTTGCCCATCGCTGACAAGCTTGACCAAATTGGCTTTTGGTCTGTCGAAAGTTGGGGCGGCGCCACTTTTGATGCCTGTATTCGCTATCTGGGCGAAGATCCATGGCATCGTATTCGCTCACTCAAAGCCGCTATGCCGAATACCCGTCAGCAAATGCTGTTACGGGGTCAGAATCTATTAGGCTATCGCCACTATGCTGATGACGTGGTCAGAAAATTTGTTGAAAGAGCGGCGATCAATGGCGTTGATGTGTTCCGTGTATTTGATGCGATGAATGATCCACGTAATTTGGAAACCGCTATCATAGCGGTGCTGGAAAATGACCGTCACGCACAAGGCACCATCGCCTATACAATCAGCCCGGTTCATGATCTGAATTTGTGGTTAGACATGGCTAAACGTATTGAAGACATGGGTGCCCACTCTTTATGTATTAAAGATATGGCTGGTTTGCTTAAGCCTTATGTAGCTTATGAATTAGTTCAAAGCCTTAAGCAGACCATTGATATCCCGATTCACATGCAATCACACGCCACCACCGGTTTGTCGACAGCCACTATTATGAAATGCGTGGAAGCCGGTATTGATAATGTCGATTCAGCTATTTCATCAATGTCGATGACCTACGGTCACTCAGCAACAGAATCCGTTGTCTCTATCTTTGAAGATACGGATCGCGATACAGGTCTTAATATCGAACTCCTCGAAGAAGTAGCAGCCTACTTCCGCGAGGTGAGAAAAAAATATGCCCAGTTCGAAGGTTCCCTACGTGGTGTAGATTCACGTATTTTGGTTGCTCAGGTACCGGGCGGCATGTTGACCAATATGGAAAGTCAGCTGCGTGAACAAAATGCACTGGATAAGATGGATCAGGTATTAAAAGAGATTCCACGGGTTCGTGAAGACTTGGGCTTTATTCCTCTGGTCACTCCTACATCTCAAATTGTCGGCACCCAGGCCGTCATCAATGTTCTGACCGGTGAACGTTATAAAACCATCGCTGCGGAAACAGCAGGTATTCTCAAAGGAGAATACGGGGCAGCCCCGGCGCCTTATAACAAAGAGCTTCAGGACCGGGTACTTGAAGGTGCTGAACCCATCACTTGCCGCCCTGCTGACCTACTTGAAGCAGAAATGGAAAAGCTCACGACCGAACTTCTCGCTATCGCTGATGAGGAAAAAATTGTTCTGGCCGAGGGTGAACAACACGTTGATGATGTTTTAACCTACGCGCTATTCCCACAAATCGGGCTTAAATTCCTCAAAAACCGTCATAATCCAGACGCATTTGAACCTGTTCCTGTTATTGATAACACCCCATCATCCCCCTCTCGTCCTCAAAGCCAAGAACAAGAAACCTATACCATTAAAGTCAATGGTCAGAGCTATGTTGTTCAAGTGAATGAAGGTGGTGATATCAGCCATGTTGAATCCTCTTCAAGTTCAGCAACGGCCCCAATGGGTGAAGGGGATCCTGTTGAAGCCCCCTTATCCGGCAATATCTGGAAAGTCGAGGTCAGCGTCGGTCAGCAAGTCAATGAAGGTGACACTATTTTGATTCTGGAAGCCATGAAAATGGAAACACAAATCGTGGCTTCTAAATCAGGTACCGTGTCGTCCATTTCTGTTAAACAAGGTGATTCCGTCAAAGTCGGTGATCAGCTGGCAACTATCGCTTAATTGGGGGAATTCATGGATAAACTACTTCATCTCTGGCAAGTAACAGGCATAAACCAAATGACACCTGGCCAAGGTGTCATGATTCTGATTGGCATGTTATTGCTGTATCTGGCTATCAAGAAAAACTTCGAACCTTTACTGTTGGTGCCCATTGGTTTTGGTGGTGTATTGGCCAATATTCCCGGTGCTGGTCTCGCCGAAGGTAATGGTATCCTGCACATTTTCTATGCGGTCGGTATTGAAAGCGGCGCCTTTCCTCTCATCATCTTTATGGGGGTAGGCGCAATGACTGACTTTGGTCCTTTGTTAGCCAATCCTAAAACACTGTTTCTGGGGGCTGCTGCCCAGTTCGGTATCTTTGCTACCTTAATGGGTGCCGTTGTGTTAGCTCACTTTGGCATTTTTGACTTTAGTCTGGCTGATGCCGCCGCCATAGGCATTATCGGCGGTGCAGATGGACCAACATCTATTTATGTTGCCAGTAAACTTGCTCCGGATTTACTCGGCGCCATTGCGGTAGCCTCATACTCGTACATGGCTTTGGTGCCATTAATTCAGCCACCGATTATGCGTGCACTGACTACCGAATCAGAACGTAAAATCAAAATGGTGCAACAACGTCATGTCTCACAACGAGAAAAAATTGTCTTTCCGCTAGTGTTACTTATCCTTGTCGCGTTTTTATTGCCTGATGCAGCACCATTACTCGGTATGTTCTGTTTTGGTAATCTAATGAAAGAGTGTGCTGTGGTAGATCGTTTAAGCAACACCACTCAGAATTCGCTGATTAATACAGTAACCATCTTTTTAGGCTTAGCCGTAGGTTCAAAGCTGAGTGCAGATAAATTCCTTGATTTGCAGACGCTAGGTATCTTGGTACTAGGTATGGCGGCATTTGCTATCGGCACGGCATCGGGTGTCATCATGGCTAAAGTGCTGAACAAATTGATCAAGGAACCGATTAACCCACTGATTGGCTCTGCGGGCGTATCAGCTGTGCCTATGGCCGCACGCGTATCCAATAAGCTTGGCTTAGAATCTGATCCACATAACTTCCTGTTAATGCATGCGATGGGACCGAATGTTGCCGGTGTTATCGGCTCAGCTGTCGCCGCAGGTATTCTGATTAATTACGTCGGCGCATAACATGATTAATAGACACCCTATCGAACAGATAGGGTGTCTATTTTTCTTCCATTATGCTGGCATGAGCCACTTTATTCGCTATTCCACCAATCTCACAGCGATAATCTGAAAACGATGATTTCGCTTTAACTTGTGCCAGCCACTTACCTTTCTCGGCCTCGTTCTCATCAAGGCCAATTAAAGTGACATGATACTCTTTAACTAATTCAATCAGTTTCTTATCAGACATTCCTGGTGTAATTTCTCTGCAAAAATTATCAATATGCTGTGTTTCCCATACATAATAAATGGGATAAACGATGACGCCGATAATCAGAATTTGTATGAAATTAACCAGTAGTTTCATCTATAAACACTCCGTGTAATTAGCACAATATAAAAGAAGATAGATTAATAGTGCGCGACCTGATTCACACTCTTGAATAGTTTTGACATGTTTTATTAAGAAATCGTTATCACACTGTCACAGATAGGCTTTATCATGAGTCTTTTTTATGAGAGTTCATCATGTCTCAAACAATCGAAGTCGAACTCACCAGTACACCGGTTGAGCTATATAAAGTACTTAAATTCGAAGGTATCGCAGCCAGCGGTGCAGAAGCTAAACTCTTTATTGAGCAAGGTCTGGTTTCTGTAAATGGCGAACTGGAAACACGGAAGCGCAGAAAAATTGTCGGTGGAGATGAAATTGGCTTTGAAGATATTACCCTGATTATCTCTGAATAAACGCCAGAATGTTGATGGATTTCCAGTTTTCTTCACCAATTAGAATGAATGGAAACCCATCGTATCAACAGCAATCTAAACGCCATACTGATTAAGTAAAGAATGAAATTAGAGAAGGTCGTACCGTGGGGGCGTAATCTGCTGGAATATCAACGAATGTTTCTGCTCAGTGATGATGACTTTCAACAATCTATTTTAGGCTGTGGTGATGGACCGGCGAGTTTTAATGTCGAAGCCAGACAAAAAGGTGCAAATGTCACATCAGTAGACCCTATCTATCAATTCAATGCTGAACAGATCCGGCAGCGAATCGAACAGCTAGGGCCGGATGTGATCGCTCAGGTCCGTGAGCATCAACATCAGTTTATCTGGCAGGATTTCTCTGATGCTGATGACTTATATCAACAGCGCATGAGGGCAATGCAGTTATTTTTAGCAGATTATGCGTTGCCAACCAGCGCGTCGTTTTATATTAATGCGCAACTACCTCAACTGCCCTTTGAGGATAAGCAATTTGATTTAGCTTTATGCTCACACTTTTTGTTTTTGTACAGCGAGCATTATGACCTTGAGTTTCACCTGCATGCCATGCTTGAGTTGTGTCGAGTCGCCAGACAAGTCAGAGTGTATCCGTTGATTGGGTTGGACAATACCCCCTCTCCTCATCTAGGCTTGATAAGCAAAGCATTAACGCAAAGGGGTTATAATCTGCAGCAGCAGCCTGTTGATTATCAATTCCAGAAAGGTGCTAGCCATATGTTAGTGGTAGATACCCATTCATGCCCCATCAATACTGACAAAAAAAGGGAGAAACATGCGAATTTTAATGATTTTGACATCTCACGATAGTTTAGGAAATACAGGTAAAAAAACCGGCTTTTGGTTAGAAGAGTTTGCCTCGCCCTATTATGTATTCAAAGACGCTGGCGTTGATATCACTTTGGCTAGTCCTAAAGGTGGTCAACCGCCATTAGATCCAAAAAGTGACGATCCAGATTCACAGACAGAATCAACAAAACGCTTTAAACAAGACAAAGAAGCACAAGATGAACTGGCTAATACATTGGTTCTCGATACTGTCCGTGCTGATGATTATGATGCGGTGTTTTATCCCGGTGGTCATGGCCCATTGTGGGATCTCAGTGTGTCAGAGAAGTCGATTGAATTGATTCAACAATTTATCTTCCAGGATAAACCCGTGGCAGCAGTCTGCCATGCCCCAGCCGTATTACTCAATGTAAAAACACTCACCGACGAACCACTTGTTAAGAATCTGTCGGTAACCGGTTTCTCAAACTCAGAAGAAGACGCCGTAGGCCTTACCGATGTCGTCCCGTTTTTACTGGAAGACGAATTAAAAAATGCCGGTGGTTATTATCATAAAGCGGACGACTGGGCCCCATTCTGCTGTGAGGATGGTTTATTAATCACTGGACAAAACCCACAGTCCTCAGAAGTCACTGCTCAGGCCTTACTGAGTCGTCTGCGTAAGTTTGCCTGAAACTGATATACTGTCGCTTTTTATCAAAATAGAGAGTGAACATGGCTAAAGCAACAGCAAGACATATCCTGGTAGATAGTGAAGAAATCTGTTTAGAACTTAAACGTGAAATCGAACAAGGTGCCGATTTTGCTGACATTGCTAAAGAACACTCTTCATGCCCATCTGGCCGTTCAGGCGGTGATTTAGGCGAATTTGGCCCAGGTATGATGGTGCCTGAATTTGATAAAGTGGTTTTTTCTGCTCCCGTTAACACCGTTCAGGGACCAGTAAAAACACAGTTTGGTTATCACTTATTAGAAGTGACTAGCCGCACTGAATAAGACATAAAAAAACCCGGCTTTAGCCGGGTTTTTTATTTCAACCTATTAATAAGGCTTATGACTGACGAGCATGCGTCTGTAAATAAGCATCACTGATTGGATTAAACTGTTGCGTGCGCAGTAATGTTTTTTGGCTATCTAATTGCTCTTTAAAGCTTAAAGTAACCGGTTTTTTCATCGCTTGTACTTGCAGGTAGCGATCAGAAAAGAAGTTAAACGCATGTGGACGCAGTTGTGTTTTTTGTAACTGTAATTGCTCAGAAAACGTTCTGTTTTCAATATCAGCAAATGCAGGTGCAACAACAAGACTCAATGCAGTTAAAGCAGCAAATGTTGTTTTTTTCATGGTCAGATTCCTTCCTCAGGTTAAATTAAAAATCAGTAGCTCAGGGACTATTTAGCTTAGGAAATAGAATAGAGTAATGAAGACGGAATAGATGCAGCAGAACCTCCCAATCGCTGCTACATTAAATCCTTTTGATTAAGGAAGCGCTTCCTGCTGAACGAGGATGTTGTGACCTGTGGCGTTGCCGATTATGACTGCTCAAGCTGATAATCAGGTAAATGGGCAAGCAATTGTTTACCATAACCCTTTGTTAATAAACGTTTATCAAGAATAGTAATTCTTCCCGAGTCCGTTTCCTTTCTTAGCAACCTGCCACACGCTTGTATCAGTTTTACGCTAACCGCGGGCAAGGAAAGCGCAGTAAAAGGCTGGCCACCTTTACGAATAATCCACTCTTGTTTTGCCTGTTCAATCGGTCTGGTGAATACTGGAAAAGGTAATTTTGTAATCACCACATGGGTACATAAATGACCCGGCAGATCCACACCTTCAGCGAAGCGGTCCAAGCCGAAAATAATACTGCCTTTGCCTGACTCAATCTGTCGAATATGACGATGCACCATATTTTTAGGAGAGAGGTTGTCACCCTGCACCATCGTTATGGCCGTAATCGCGGCGGGACATTGTCGGTATACCGCTTCCATTACCAGCTTTGAGGTAAATAACACTAAAGTGGCTTCAGTGACGTCAATAATATCGATGAGTTTTTTAACAACTTCCTGCTGCCATTGCTGCTGTTGCTCATTGGGTAGGAAACGCATATCCGGAATATGTAGTGTGGCTTGCTTTTGATAGTTAAACGGTGAAGGCACGGCTAAAAAGTGCTGTTCATCAAAGCGATGTAAACCACAATCCAATCTGAAACGATGGAATAACCCCAAACCACGAAGTGTCGCTGAGGTGAGAACAACACCATAGGCTCTTGACCATAAACTGCGATCCAGGAAATACGCAGCCGTCATCGGACCGGCATGAACAACCAGTGTTTGCTGCTTTGCAAATGTTTCTACGGATATCCAACGTACATTAGGGGGTCGATCCTCCTGGTCAGGCTCTAGAAACAAAGCCATAAAGTCGATGAGGTAGCCAAAAATATTCTGAACCGTACCCACTTGCGGTAATAAGGCTTCCCCAACTTTATTCGGAAGCTGTGTTTTTTCCAGCCCTTCCTTAATCCATTTGGCCAGTACAGAATAATGTTTATAAATCGAATTAGCGCGCTGTAATAACCCCTGGCACGGGATTAATAGAGCATTGACTAACGGGCTATTCCAGAAAATACGTGGCTCACTGATATGCTTTTCCAATAAGTCCTGCACAACACCATCACTGTGCAAAATGGTTTCAATCTGTTGTAAATGACTCATTACCGCCGGTAAGTCACGTCTTAGTTCCGACAGCATATAGCCAAAATCATGTTGTCTGTATGCCAATGTGGACGGTATCTTTTTCAGTACACTGTCCGCTGTTTCTGTGGTTTGGTAAAGCTGAATAAAATTTAATGCTTTAGCCGCATGATCCAGCGCTTTTCGTGGCAGGTTATGCGCTTCATCAAACACAAAAAGAATTTCTTCCGGGTTCGGTAATACCAAACCACCACCTAAGTCTGCATCACTCAGTATCAGATCATGATTGGCGACCACCACCTGCGCCGCCGTCATTTCCCGCCGTAACTTATAGTATGGACAACGTAAGTAGAAGGAACAGCTTTTCCCGGCACAGCCTTCCGAATCGGTGGAAACCTGATGCCAGAGTTCAGCGTCTATTTTGTCACGGCGACTATCGCGATCACCATCCCAGCGTTCTTCGTCCCAGTCACTCAGTAACTGCTTAGCTTGCGCCGTATGCAGCACCTGTTGATACTTTTCATCCACATCAATATTGAGCGACTGCTGTTCCGGTGTGGTAGCTACCTGATTGAGCTTACTGGGGCAGACATAACGACGACGCCCTTTTACCTGAACAAAACGGATAGGTTCTTCGAGTGTCGCTGAAAACTGAGGTAAATCCTTTTGAATAAGCTGTTGTTGTAAGTTGACCGTGGCAGTACTGATCACCAGTGTTTTCTTTTGTAGCAGGGCTGTTTGAATAGTGCCGGTCAGATAAGCCAGCGTTTTACCCACCCCAGTCGGTGCTTCGACGACAGCCACCCGTTTTTGCGGTGGTTTTGACATGGCTTGAGCAATGAACTCACTCATTTGCACCTGTTGTGGGCGCGCCTTAAAATCAGGCATCGCCGCTTCGATGCGCTCAAATAATGTTGTTACTGCCGTCACATGCCCACTCTATTACTTAAACGTTCACCATTAAGATAAGCCAGCACATTACTTACTGTGGTTTCAGCAATATGTTGAACAGCTTCCTGGGTGAAATAGGCCTGATGCCCGGTCACTAATACATTTGGAAAGGTTAACAGACGTTGAAATAAATCATCCTGAATAATATCAAGTGAATGATCTTCAAAAAACAAACTGCCTTCCTGTTCATAGACATCAATGCCGAGATAGCC